>JBOGOY010000028.1:0-12827 GCA_050748185.1 Pyrinomonadaceae bacterium | reverse complement strand
ATTCCGCGAGCCGAGTTGCTGGCCGAGGTGATGACCCTGAAACCCTACGCGGTCGCCGTGTCGGGCACGCACGGCAAAACGACGACGACCTCGATGGTCGGGACTGTGCTCGGCGCGGCCGGCCTCGATCCGACGGTGGTGGTCGGCGGCGTGGTCGGCGCGTTCGGCTCGAACGCTCGCCTCGGCAAGAGTGATCTGATGGTGGTCGAAGCGGACGAGAGCGACCGCTCGTTCCTGATGCTGACGCCGACATACGCGATCGTGACCAACATCGACCGCGAGCACATGGACTACTATCGCGATATGGACGACATGCGCGAGTGCTTCGTCAACTTCGTCAACAAGGTGCCGTTCTACGGCGCGGCCGTCCTGTGCCTCGACGATCCGCACGTGCAGGCCGTCATCCCGCACATCAAGCGCCGTCGCATCACTTACGGATTGAGCGCGCAGGCCGACGTCTCAGCGCACAACATCCGCTTTGATCATTCCTTTGGCTCGTCGTTCACCATCTGGCGCGGCGCGGAAGTCTTAGGCGACGTGACGCTGCACGTGCCGGGGCTGCACAACGTCTATAACTCGCTGGCGGCGGTCGCCGTCGGGCTGGAGATGGACGTGCCGTTCGAGGCGATTGCGCGCGGCCTCTCGGAGTACGCGGGCGTCAACCGCCGCTTCCACTTCAAGGGCGAGGCGGCGGGCGTGCTCGTGGTGGACGACTACGGCCACCACCCGACCGAGATCAAGGCGACGCTCGCGGCAGCCAAAATCGGCTCGGCGGGTCGCCGCATCGTCGTCCTCTTCCAGCCGCACCGCTACACGCGCACGCGCGATCAGATGGAAGAATTCGCCCGCTCTTTCAACAACGCCGACGTGCTGCTGGTGACCGACATCTACGCGGCGAGCGAAGACCCGATCGAGGGCGTCACGGCCGACGCCTTGACCGAAGCCGTCCGCCGCTTCGGCCACAAGAACGCTTTTTACGTCGGCCCGCTGGACACTGCGCTCAAGGCCCTGCTGAGCGAGGCGCACGACGGCGACATGGTGATCACGCTCGGCGCGGGCAATGTTTATCGCGTCGGCGAGGAGTTTTTGCAGAAGCTGGAGAGACGCGATTGAATGACATGCTCGTGGATGAGTTCTCTTGCGGCTCCGGCCGCCCGATGTGCGGAAAGGCTGTGCCTTTCCGCTTGGGTGTTCATACAGTTTCCGGGAGAGGCTGCGCCTCGACCGTTGGCTCAGAGGCGCAGCCTCTTCGCTCAGGTAAGGAATGTATGACGGAAAGGCGGAGCCTTTCCGCACATCAGGCGGCCGGAGCCGCGGAAAGAAGCTTAAGGGTAATTTGGTTCGATCAGCTTTAAACGGATGATGGTTGAAAGACAGCACGCGCTAACACTGCAAGAACGCGACGAACTCGTCGAAGAGATCGCGGCGCGGACGGGCGTGCGCGCGGAGCGTGGGCGGCGCTTCGCGGCGTTGACTTCGTTGCGCGTGGGCGGCGCGATCGACTGGGTGCTGCTGCCGGAGACGGAAGAGCAATCGGCGCTGGTCGTTCACGAGTTGGCCGTGGCTAATGTCGCATGGCGCGTACTGGGGGCGGGAAGCAACGTGCTGGCGGAAGATGGGGACCATCGTTACGTCGTGCTGTGCATGAAGGACGTGAAGGGCGAGGCCGTCTTCGAGGGCGAGCGCGTGAGAGTGAGCGCGGGCTATTCGTTGCCGCGCCTGTGTGTGGATGCGGCGCGGCAGGGCTTGTCGGGGATTGAAGGCTTGGGCGGGATTCCGGGAACGGTCGGCGGCGCGCTCTGGATGAACGCGGGGGCTTACGGCCACGAGATCGGGACGGTGGTCGAGACGGTGCGGGTGGCGCGCGAGGGGCGCGTGGTCGAGGCGCCGGGCGCGGAGATTCGCTGGGACTACCGGCACACGTCGTTTCAGGACGGCGAGTTGCTCTTGGGCGCGACGTTGCGTCTGCGGCCCGACGACGCTGAACTGATCCGCGAGCGCATGGAAGAGGCGAAGCGTCAACGCTTGTCAACGCAGCCGCACGGGGCGCGCTCGGCCGGCTGTTTCTTCAAGAACCCGCCGGGCACGGGTCTGAGCACCGGCCGGATGATCGACGAGTTGGGCCTCAAGGGGACCAAGCGCGGCGGCGCGGTCGTCTCGCCGGTCCACGCCAACTTCATCGTCACCGAGGGCGAGGGGGCGCGGGCTTCGGACGCGCTCGCGCTGGCCGAAGAAATCAGGGAACGGATTCGACGCGAGCGCGGCATCGAGTTGGAGTACGAAGTCGAGTTGTGGGGCGCGTCACCGGCGCAGGCGGTCGAGAACGAAGAAGGAGTACGGGGCCGCGAGTCAGAGGCTGAGGTAGAACATTCGGGGGACGGGGAAGCTTCGACAGCGGAAGGTCCGACTGTCAGCACTAAAGGGGGACATAAAGAAGAATGTTGAGGGAGCAGGTCATCAGCCCGCGTGCGGGGCGCGCCAACTCGGCCGCCAAGTCGCGGCCCGGCGGCGCGGCGGCACAGCGTCCGGCGAAGAGAGCGAACCGCACGGCGACGGCCGGAAGAGGCGGCTCGCGCGTGTACGTGCGCGTCCTCTTGCCGGTCGCCGGCAAAGTCTTGCTCGCGGCGCTCTTGGGCGTGTCAGTCTTCTGGGTCTACCGCACCGTCGCCTCGTCATCTTTCTTCGCGGTGCGCGCGATCGACGTGAAGGGGACCAATCGCGCGTCGTCCGAGCAGGTGGCGATCGTCGCGCGGCGCGTGGCGATGCAGGCGGGCGTGTGGCAGGCCGATCTCGATGTGATCAGGGCCGAACTCGAACGCCTACCGTGGGTGCGCGCGGCGGTCGTGTCGCGCGTGCTGCCTTCGAGCCTGCGCGTGCGGATCACGGAGCGCGCGCCGCGTGCGGTAGCGCGGGCTTCGAGCGGGCGGCTCGTGTGGGTTGACGACGACGGCGTACTGGTCAGTCAGGTGACGCCCGACGACGAGATGCCTGCATTCTTTCTGCGCGGCTGGGACTCACATGAAGCCGACTCGGCGCGCGCGGAGAACCGGCGGCGCGTCGAAAAGTTTCTCGGGCTGCTGCGCGAGTGGGAAGCCGAAGGGTTGGCCGGGCGCGTCAGCGAAGTGAACCTCGATGACTTGCGCGACGTGCGCGCGCAACTCTCGGGCCGGGATGCCGAGATCGAAGTGCGGCTCGGCCGTGAAAACCTGACGAAGCGTCTGCGGCAGGCTCTGGAAGTGCTCGACGAGGAGCGGACCAAGCCGCGCGGCGAGTTGATCAATTACATCGACATGACGCGCGGCAAGAGCGCGGTGCTCGGCCGAGACCCGGCGGCTATGACGCAGGCCGCGGGCGGGGCGCGATAGCGCGGGGCGACACCAGCACCACCACTACTGATTGCCTCGCGGATTTGAAGAGGGCTGAAAGGAACGCATGGCGAGACGTGGATCGCACACGGTCGGGCTGAGCATCGGCACCAGTCGGGTGACGTGCATCATCGGCGAATTGAGCGACGCGGGCGCACTCGACATCGTCGGCGTCGGCGAGGCGGACGCGCGTGGCTTGCGGAAAGGGGTCATCGTTAAGCCGGTCGAGGCCGTCGAAGCGATCCGCCACGCCGTCGAGGCGGCCGAGCGGATGAGCGGCCTCGAAGCCGAGGACGTGACGATCAACCTCGCCGGCTCGCACATCATGGGCTTCAACGGACAAGCCATCGTCGCGGTTTCGGGGCGCGACCGCGAGATCACCGCGGAGGACGTGCGCCGCGCAATCGACTCGGCCTGCGCGATCCAACTGCCCGCCGGCCGTGAGATCGTGGATCGTCTGCCGCAGGAGTTCATCGTGGACGATCAGGACGGCATCAACGATCCGGTCGGGATGATCGGCGCGCGCCTCGCCGTCAAGGTCCACATCATCACCAGCCCGATCACCGCTCGCCAGAACGCGATCAACGCCGTCAACCGCGCCGGGCTGATCGTCGGCGACATGGTGCTCGAACAACTGGCCGCCGCCGAAGCGACTTTGACGGAAGAGGACAAAGAATTCGGCTCGGCGCTCGTGGACATCGGCGCGGAGACGACGGGGTTGGTGATCTACCAGCGCGGCGCGGTACAGCACACGGCGGTTTTCGCGCTCGGCGGCTCGCACTTCACGAACGACATCGCCTTCGGTTTGCGGACGCCGATCCCGGAGGCTGAAAGAATTAAGCGCCAAGCGGGGTGCGCCTACAGCGCGAGCCTCGGCGACTCGGAGCGCGGCGAACTCGTCGAAGTGCCGGCGGTCGGGCGCACGCAGACGCGCCAACTTTCGCGGCAGATTTTGTGCGACATCCTGCAACCGCGTGCCGAAGAAGTGCTGCTGCACGTCGCCGACGAAATTCGCGAGTCGGGTTGGGAGCGACAGCTTTCGAGCGGCGTCGTGCTGACCGGCGGCGGCGCTCTGCTCGGCGGAATGACGGAGATCGCAGAACAGGTGTTCGATGCGCCGGTGCGCCTCGGCTATCCCGAAAGAGATCGCTTCGGCGGCCTCGTCGAAGACGTGCAGAGTCCGGCGTGGAGCGCGGCTGCGGGGCTGGCGCTCGTCGCGATGCGAGCGCAAGCGGCCGACGCGCGAGCGGGGCACAAAGGTCGCGGCGCGGGTGGCGGATTTTCCGCGCTCGTGTCGAAATTTCGGAATCGTTTCAGTAGTATTTTCTGACAAGTTGTTGTATGCTGCCGCGCCAGCCGGCACAAGATATTGTCCGCTAGATATAGGTGTCCACGGCGCGCATAGCCCAAAATAACCGTATAAGCCATCTTGCATTGTGTCGGGCAGCTCTTGCGAGAGAAAGGACTGGGAGAGAATGACAACGGATAGCCTCATGCCGACGAGTGGGATCAGTTTCGAGATTGACGACGACCCGCCGATCACCGGGGCGCGCATTAAAGTCATCGGTGTCGGCGGCGGCGGCGGCAACGCCGTCAACCGCATGATCGAGGCCGGCATCGAAGGCATCGAGTTCCTCGTCGCCAACACAGACCTGCAAGCCCTGAAGCGCTCGCGCGCGCCGATCAAAATTCAACTCGGCGGCAAACTCACGAAAGGTTTGGGTGCGGGCGCGAACCCCGAAGTGGGACGCAACGCCGCGCTCGAAGACACCGAAAAGATCATCGAGGCACTGGAAGGCGCCGACATGGTCTTCGTTACCACCGGCCTCGGCGGAGGCACCGGCACCGGCGCGGCCCCGATCATCGCGAGCCTCGCGACTGAACTGAACGCGCTGACGGTGGCCGTCGTCACCAAGCCCTTCAGCTTCGAGGGCAAGCGGCGGATGCTTCAGTCCGAACAGGGCTTGCGCGAACTGCGCGAGTGCGTGGACACGGTCATCACGATCCCCAACGAGCGGCTGCTGCATACGGTCGAGCGCAACGTCTCTTTGCAAGACTCTTTCAAGTTGGCCGACGATGTGTTGCGGCAGGCGGTACAGGGCATCAGCGATCTGATCACCGTGCCGGGCCTCATCAACCTCGACTTCGCCGACGTGAAGGCGATCATGTCGGGAATGGGCATGGCCCTGATGGGCGCGGGCCGCGCCAAGGGCGATAACCGCGCCGTCACCGCGACGCAGGAAGCGATCTCGTCGCCGCTACTCGAAGAGGCTTCCATACAGGGCGCGAAAGGCGTGCTCATCAACATCACGGGGGGCCTCGATCTCACCCTCTACGAAGTCAACGAAGCCTCGACCATTATCCGCGAGGCGGCGGATGAGGATGCCAACATCATCTTCGGCGCGGTGATCGACGAGTCGATGCGCGATGAGATGAAAATCACCGTCATCGCCACCGGCTTCGACAAAGAAGTGTCGGAGACCGGCGTGATTACTAATGCGAACCCGCTGTCCGCGCCGCCCCCCGGCCGCTACGCCCCGCGCCCCGGCGACGAACTGCCGCAGCGCCCCGTCACCGGCCCCCTACGCTCGGACGATCTGGACGTGCCGGCCTTCATCCGCAAGAAGGCGGACTGAAGATTGAGTTCAAAGTCCAAAGTTCAAAGTCAAACAACGTTCAGACTTTGAACTTTGGACTTTGAACTTTGGACTCACGAGCCTTGCCAAACCCACCCTGCTCGTGTAGCATGTCGCGCAAATCCTGACAGGAATTTGTCAACCAACTACGGATTAACAACCGTCTCTCGTTTTGTGACGACCGCCCCCTGCGGAGGGAGCAGGCCTTAAAGTCCGCGCGTATTTTCCTGTTTCGGGCCGACTCGTTTGAAGAGTCGAGCCGCCACCGGTGCGAGCGGCATCGCCCAGCGCGCCGCCTTTGGCATCGCGAGCGACTCGTGGAGGAAGGATAACGTGAACCGCAAATTGATCAGACCGACCCTCGCCGACGTGAAGAACAGAGACGTGGCGCCCCACCCGCGTGACCGTGGCGACTCGCCGTCGCGCAGTGGCCCGTCGTCGCGCACGTCGCCATCGTCCGGTTCGGCGCACCGCGGCGGCGGTGGTGGTGGTGGTGGCGGCTCTTCCGCCTCTGCCGACTCGTCCATGCAGGGGCGCAAGCGCATCCCGCCGGCCGAAACCAACGCGGAAATTTTCTACTACAAGAAGCAGATGGACGCTCACACTTTGATGACCATCGTGCTGCTGGACGGCGAGGAGATCGAGGGCACGATCGAGTGGTACGATCGCAGCGCCCTCAAAGTGAATCGCAAGTCCGCGCCCAACATCCTGCTCCTCAAGCACAACATCAAGTACATGTTCAAGGCCGACGATCGCGACGACGAGGAGTGAATCGTGGGGGACGAATAAAAGCGGCCTAGTCCGTCTCCGCCGATTCGTCGGCTTAACGATCGGCCGAATTAACCTTAGTCCTTCTCACCTCTCGTCCTTCCAATTCAGTCGTTGCTCCCCGCCGTCTCACACGCATGAACGACACTCGGCACCATCCGCTTCCCGACACTCGGCTGCGTGGCGGCGCGCGCGAAGAAGGCCAACTCCCGCGCATCGGCATTACGATGGGCGACCCGGCGGGTATCGGCCCGGAAGTGGTGCTAAAGGCGGTGGCGGAAGAGTCAATTGTCAGGGCCTGCGTCCCCGTCATCATCGGCGACGCGCAACACCTGAGCCGCACGGCGCGCCGGCTCGATCTGAGTTACGGCTATGAAGTCGTCCGGCATGACGAGCCGTTTCCTGAGACGCTGCCTGCCGGTCCCGTCATCTACCACTTAGACAACCTGCGCGGCGAGACCGAGCCGGGCGTCGAATCGGGCGCGGCGGGACGTGCGGCCGGCGAGTACATCGAGGCGTCGGTCGAACTCTGCGCCGCGGGCCACTTGGACGCCGTCTCGACTGCGCCGATTAATAAGCGTGCGCTCTTCCTCGGCGGCTACAGCTTCCCCGGTCACACAGAGTTTTACGCGCACCTGACGGGGACAGACGAGTGCGCGATGGCCTTCGTCGCGCAGAATCTGCGGATCGTGTTGATCTCGACGCATGTGCCGCTGGCGCAGGCGATCCGCCTCGTCGAGCGCGAGCGCATCGAACGCATCGTCCGTCTGACCGACCGTGAATTGAAGCGCCGCTGGGGCATCCCGCATCCGCGCATCGCGGTGGCCGCGCTCAACCCGCACGGCGCGGAGGGCGGACTGTTCGGCGTCGAAGAGTCGGCCGAGATCGCGCCGGCGGTCAACGCCTGCCGCGAGCGCGATCAGATTGAAGTGAGCGGACCCTATTCGGCCGACACCGTTTTCCTGCGCGCCTCGCGCGGTGAGTTCGACGCCGTGGTTTCCCTCTACCACGATCAGGCGATGATCCCCGTCAAGTGTCTTTCGTTCGGCGAGGCGGTCAACGTCACGCTCGGCCTGCCGTTCATCCGCACCTCGGTCGATCACGGCACGGCCTTCGATATCGCGGGCCGCGGGATCGCGGAACATTCCAGCATGGTCGCCGCCATCAAACTCGCCGCCGAACTGGCCGGGCAGGATCATAGCCATGAGTTAGTGACGAGTGACGGGTGACGTGAGAATTGTTCGCGTCACCTCGCACGTTGTCGTCGTTGTCGTTTACTCATGAAAGAAATTAAGCAGGCGGGAGCAGGAAAGAGTTCGCGCCGCCGCGTATTGATCGCCGAAGACGAGCCAGTGCTGTTGCGTGTGGTTTCTTCCGTCGTCGAGAAAGAAGGTTGCGAAGCAGTCGCCGCGCGCGACGGGCGCGCGGCCATGCAGGAGTTAGAGTTGGGGCGTCCGCTCGCCGCTTGCATGTTCGACATGATGCTGCCGCACGTAGAGGACACGGAGTTGCTCAAGTTCATGCGCGCGGACGAGCGCCTGCGGAAAGTTCCGGTCATGATGATGACCGCCGAGCCGGACCCGCGCCACGCGACCGAAGGGTTTCCTCGCGAGCGCGCCGGACCTTTTGCCGAAGCCTTTCACTGTGTCGCGGATGCAGTCCATGCTGAAGGTGCTAATGGGGAAATCGGCGGAGTGATGAGCGCGCCCACGCATGATGTCCGAGGCTCGATTGATACGGAGGAGGTTTGATGAGCCGAAGAAAGATGCGGACCATCTTGGTGTTATTCGCTGTCGGGCTCTGCCTGTGCGCCGCTTATCAAGCTGGACGCGCGTTCGCCTCGGCGGCAGAGAAGGGGTTGAGCCGTGACGAGGCGCGCAAGCTGATCGCGGGCGTCGCCGGGCTTGAGTTGAAGAAGGATGCGGTCAACGTCACGGAAGTCTCGACGTTCGGCTCGTCGGCGACGGCGGTCGCGCAGGTCGAGACGGCCTTCCGCTTCAACCAAGACGGACGGGGCAAGTGGCGCGTCGCCGAAATCCGCACCGGCGATCGCCAGTGGGAAGATGTCGAACTGCTCCGCCGCGCCCTCGACCGCGAAAAGACCGCCCGTGCCCGCGCCGAGCTTGAGGCGTTGACCTCCGCCCTCGAATCCTTCCGCCGCGAACGTGGCTTCTACGTCGTCGCGCAGGGCGGCTCCGCCTTGAACGACCACCTCCACCCGCGCTATCTCCTGTCGCTCATCCGCTTCGACCCGTGGCACCGCCCCTACGAATACGAAGGCGAGCGCGCACGCTTCACCCTCCGCTCGCCCGGTCCCGACGGCAAAGCGGGGACGGCGGACGATGTGATAGTGAACAGGGGATAGAGACAGGAGTTAACGCGACGTGAAGTGTCAAAGGCATTGCTATGAGCCTTGCTGGTAAATTCAAAAAATCCTTAGACGAAAAGTGGTGTATGCGGTTCAAGTGCAGACACCCTGATGAGGACAATTTTGATGGCGTGATAACACACATCAAATCTAGTTTTATCGTTTTACGAGAAGAAGATGCTTTCGAGTTTGATGGTTTTGTCATCCTTCCCAAGAAAGTCATCAAGGGCATTCGTGATGGGAGATATGAGCGGTGCGGCAACCAAATCATCCGTTTCAATGGTGTATTAAGAAAATTGCGTGCGCCCCACTGGCTCGATTCTTGCGAGACAATTCCTCAAGTTTTTGCCTCAATGATGAGGCGAGATATTTGGCCCGCAGTTGAGATCGTATTTAATGAAGAGCGAGAGTCTGCCTTGTATCTCGGTCCGATTACCAACTTAAATGATGAACAATTCTCACTCAAATGTTACGACGCGGCGGGCAAATGGGAAAAGACTTACAAACTGAGCTACGACGAGATTTTTAAGATTGAGTTTGACAGTTCATATTGTAAGCACTTCAACGCATATATGAAATCCAGCAGGATCACATAGCGATGACCCTGCATCGGAGCATATATGATCGAGGACCGCTGTAACCCCTAAGCCTCGCCTGCTTTAGCCATTCTTTTTGCTTGACGCTCCCTTTGCCGGTCTGTTAGGTTTTTTAATAGCGGCCCCGCACCGCCGGGACCACTTCAGTTTGTTCACGCCCTCAGCCGTTCCCCCTTGTCCGCGTCAACTCTCCCTCTCGAACGGCGCTTGAAGGAGAACAGTTTGATCGAGGGACGGAAATTGCTGGTCGCGGACGACTCGCCCACCATCCGAAAAGTCATCTCCCTGACATTCGCGGACGAAGGAGTGGAAGTCGTCACGGCCGGCAACGGCGCGGAGGCGCTCGAAAGCTTGCGCGCCTTTGTGCCCGACGTGATCCTTGCGGACGTCTCGATGCCCGAGCCGAACGGCTACCGGCTCTGCGAGCACGTCAAGCGCGACGAGCGACTGCGGCACATCCCCGTCGTGCTGCTCGTCGGAACCTTTGAACCCTTTAATGATGCGGAGGCGCGCAGAGTTGGCGCGGATGACGTTTTGACCAAACCTTTCCAATCCATACGCGACATGTTGAATCGGGTCGGCCGCATGTTGGGGAGCGGCAACCCGGCGGAAGCCGAGATGCGGCCCGAGGCTTTCCCAGCGCAGGGGACCAGTTACGGGACCAATCCCCCGGCCCCGCCCGCGCCGGTTCAGCCGCGCGTCTCTTTGGAGCAGCCCACTCTCACCTCGCGACCCGCAGCGGCGGTCGATCGTTTCGCCGATCCGGGCATGGACGATCCTTCCATCGAGTCGCGCTCCGTCGGCGCTGTCCCCCCGCGCCGCGCGGAGCCGCCCGTCGTCACGCCGACCGTTCTGGAAGAGGAAGAAGAATTTGAGACGCTCGCCGCGCGGCCCGAGGTGATGGCCGCGTCCACGGCGGGCGAGGAGGAATTTGTCACAGTGTCTGTCAACGCTCCCGCGCAAAAAACTTCGGACGCGAACCCAGCCTTCGCCGCCACCGCGTCCGTCTCGCCCGTCGCCTCTTCCGCCGGCTTCGGCGCGCATTCGGTGAGTGCCGCGGCGGCGGCCGATGACACCTTGCTTGACCTCGGCGACAGCGAGTCCGCTGCTTCGCCCGTCGCGGACGAGTCCTCAGACGACTTCTTTCTCGATCTCGACGACGAACCTTCCGCGGCCCCCGCATCGCGCTCGGCCGCCGTGTACCCAAAAACTTTCGAGCGCAAGTCCGCGTCGTCACCTGCATCCGCTGCCACCGCTATCGCCGCGCCGCCTGCCGCTGCCCCGCGCCCGTCCGTCAAAGCGGAAGCCGCCCTGCCTCAGTCGGCGACTGCCAATTCGCAAGCTCCGCAGATGAGCTTCGGCCAACTCTCGCCGGAGATGCTCGACGCCATCGCGCGCCGCGTCGTCGAACTGATGTCCGAGCGCGTCGTGCAGGAGATCGCGTGGGAAGTGGTCCCCGAACTGGCCGAGCGCATGATCAGGAAGAAGCTCGACGAAGAGAAACAGGGCACGTAAGAGACACGCCTTAGCGCGTGCAGAAAAACACGAGCCGGGCGGAGCTTAATAATGATCCGCCCGGCCCGCTCTTTCCCGAGCGCGCTCTTACCTCTTACCCTTTCGTCGCGACGTAGTAGTAATTCATCGCGTCGTGCGGAAGCTGTTTCACCTCGACCGCGTCGAACCCGGCGTCGGCCAGCATTCGGCGGGCCTGCTCTTCGCCCCACATCGCGCCCAGCCCCGCGCCGTCCAGCGCCAGCGAAACCGTCATGCAATGCAGACATGAAATGGTATAGCTCATCGGGGCCAGTGGTTGATCGAGGTCTTGGTGGACGTGGCTCGACCCGGCGATGTCCTGCATCAGGAAGACGCCGTCGGGCCTGAGCGAGTCGGCGATGCCCTGAAGAACGCGCGCCGGCTGCGCCTGATCGTGGATGGCGTCAAAGGCCGTGATCAGGTCGTAACCTCCCGTCTCCTTCAGAGCCGCCACGTCCTTCACCTCGAAGCGGACGTTGGTGAGCCCCAGCCGCGCGGCTTCGGCGCGGGCGTTGGCGATCCCTTCTTCCGAAAAATCATAACCGGCGAAACGGCTCTCCGGGAAAGTCTGGGCCAACAGGTTAACCGCACGCCCCGAACCGCAGCCCACATCGAGCACCTCGACGCCTGCGCGTAGTCTCTCGACCAAGCCGGGGACCAGCGGCAAAATCGATTCGACGAGGCACGCGACGACCGTCTGGCCGCTCTCCTCGGCCATCACTTCATGGAAGCGCGGGTAAGAGGAATAAGGCACGCCGCCGCCGTGGCGGAAGCACTCGATGATCTGATCCTCGACCGCGCCGAGCACCGGGATGAACTGCATCGGCACAGCCATGTTATTCGGCGAGGCCGCGCGCGTCAGGAAGGCCGCGTGTTCCGGCGGCAGTTGATAAGTTCCGCCGGCCGCGTCGTACTCGACGATCCGCCCGGTGACCATTGCGCCCAGCCACTCGCGCACGTAGCGCTCGTGCAAACCGGCCGCCGCGGCGATCTCTGCGGACGTAGAGGGGGGCAGGTAAGCCATCGTGTCGAACAAACCCGTGCGGTGGCCGATGCTCGTCATCAGGGCGAGTGCCGCGCCGTTAATAACGCCGAGCATCTTCTCCGCGAATGCCTCCGCCTTGTTTTTCTCAAGTTGCTGTACCGTCATTTGATTCCTCCAAAATAATTCGGCTCCGGGCACTTCCGCGCCCGGCTGTTGATGCGGTGGTTGAGAAGTCGCCACCTCAAGTGTGCGCGGACAGTAACAGGACGCAGGCCGGCGGGTCTTTAGTGTGCTTTGAGTTTTTTCTGAAAGAGTTCTGAAAGGTAACGACACATCGAACGCCCGCCATGGCGTCGCCGACATCCGCCCGCCCTGACCCAGCCAAAAATTTATCTCAAGTTAATTCCATGCCCGGCCGATATGTCTCGGTTGGACCGGCCCCCAGACGCCGGCCTGGCTTTGACAGCTACCCTACTTCCTCAGGGGCGCACTGTCGCGCATTGCGGGAATGGTCCCTCGACAGTTAAGCCTTGCGGGTCACTCATGGAGTCCTGATTTTATGCCACTGAAAAGATT
>JBOGOY010000027.1:0-13183 GCA_050748185.1 Pyrinomonadaceae bacterium | reverse complement strand
ATCATGGACGGCCCCGACGTGACTGTCCTCGTGGACGCGGCCCCGCGCGGCGGCGCGCCCGGCACGCTCTACACTATCGAGCCTGACCTTAAAGAGTTGGACCACATCGGCGAGCAGGGGATGTTGGTCGAGCCGCACGGCATGAATCCTTTGAAGGTGCTCGGCATGGTGAAGTCGATGGGCGGGGAATTCAAGCGGATTCTGCTGGTCGGGTGCGAGCCGGGCGACTTCGGCCCCGAAGAGGGGCAGATGGGTTTGAGCGCGCCCATCGAGAGAGCGGTTGATGAAGCGGTCGGCGTCGTCGAGTCGCTCGTGGTTCAAATTCTGGACGAAAGTCGCGCAGCAGAGGCGATGTCGTGACATTGGAAGATGGCGCGAAAGTGAAAGCGCGAAAGCGACAGGCGATAAGTAAGAACTTGTCTCCAACCTGTCACCCGTCACCTGTTATGTTTGAATAAAGAGGAGGACTGTTATGGCAGACAATGGGGCTCAGGGCTCGAATGGCTCGAACGACTCGAACGACATGGTGTATCTGGTCGCCGGCGCCGCCCTCTTGGTCGCGGGGGCCGGATTGATCTTGGCGCACCCCGGCATTCGCCAGCAGGCGCGCGATGTATTGGGCCGCTTGTTGCCGCCCGACCTGCTGGAGCCGGGGAACTTGGCCGGGGGATTGTCTACCATCGTCCCGGACTTCGAGCGGTACATGAAAATCAGGGGGATGTGACAGGGCGATCGCGGAATTCGGATTGCGGATTGAAAAGAGATTGATTCATCGGTTCATTGAACCGATGAATCAATCCTTTAATCCGCAATCCGCAATCTCGGAGTTTCTATGAGCGAAACGCAGACTGAGCTGGTTCACTTTCGTCTGGACGCCGGCCAGAGCCGATTCACTGTGCAGGCGTTCGCCGAAGGGCTGTTTTCGTCGTTCGGCCACAACCCGACTATCGCCATCAGCGATTTCGAGGGCGAGGTTGAATTCGTGCTCGGCACGCTCGAAGGGGGGCGCGTCCGCATGACGATCAGGGCGGGCGCGCTCGCGGTGAATGACGACGTGAAGGAGAAAGATCGCCTTGAGATCGAGCGCATGATGCGCGACGACGTGCTCGAAGTCTCGAAGTACCCGGAGATTGTCTTCGAGAGCACGAGCGTCACGGCGAGCCGGATCGCGGAAGGACGTTACCGCGCCCGCGTCATCGGCGATCTGACCTTACACGGCATCACCGGGCGCAACATCTGGATTAGCGCGGAAGTGACCTCGGGCGACGGAACCCTGCGCGCGCAAGGCGAGTTTCCACTGAAGCAGACCGACTACAAGATCAAATCGGTCTCAGTGGCCGGCGGCACGCTCAAAGTCAAAAACGAACTGAAGTTTAAGTTCGACATCACGGCCATTGCGGATCGCGGATTGCGAATTGCGGATTGAAAGACGATCTGTTTTCCGCAATCCGCAATCCGCAATCATATGCACGAGCTTTCCATCGCCATGAGCATGATCGAGATGGCCACGGAAGAGGCGGCGAGCCGGGGGGGCGTGCAGGTCTGCGCGATTCATCTCAAACTGGGGCTGCTGTCGGGCGTCGTCAAGGACGCGCTGCTGTTCTCGTATGAGATCGCGTGCGAAGGGACTCCGCTCGAAGGCTCGCGTTTAATCATCGAAGAGGTGCCGGTCGTGGTTTACTGCCCGACGTGCGAGGCCGAAACGACGCTCGCCTCCGCTTGGCAGTTCTGCTGTTCCACCTGCGACGCGCCCACATCGCAGGTCGTGCGGGGGAAGGAACTCGAAGTCGTGGCCTTGGAGATACAGTGATGAGCACACCGCCTCGCCTCGTCGAAGTCAGGCAAAACGTACTGAAGCAGAACGACCTGCTCGCGCGCTCTCTGCGCGAGCGCTTCCGCGCGGCCGGCGTCTACGTCGTCAGCCTCGTCTCCAGCCCCGGCGCGGGCAAGACCGCCTTCCTCGAAAGCGTGCTCACGCGGCTGCGGCCCCGGCTCGGCGTCGCGGCCCTCGTCGGCGATCTCGCCACGGAGAATGACGCCGCGCGGCTCGCGCGAAGTCTCGCCCCCGTCCGGCAGATCACGACGGGGACGGTTTGTCACCTCGACGCCTCGATGGTCGAGCGGAGCCTCGAAGCGTGGAACCTTGATGAGATTGACCTGCTCTTCATCGAGAACGTCGGCAACCTCGTCTGCCCCGCGAGCTACGATCTCGGCGAAGACCTCCGGCTCGTCCTGCTCTCGACGACTGAGGGCGAGGACAAGCCCTTGAAGTACCCGACCATCTTCAACACGGCCGATGTGGCCGTCATCACCAAGATGGACATCGCCGGCGCGGTCGAGTTCGACCTCGATGCCGCGCGCGCGAATATCCAGTCCGCACGCCCCGGCATGAAAGTCTTTGAAGTGTCGGCGAAGACCGGCGCAGGAATGGACGAGTTCCTACATTTTCTGGCGCGGCCCCGAGAGTCGTCGGGTGGTTTGGTCATGGGCGGCGAAGCGCGCGGCGGTGAAGAGGCGTCGGCCCCTTAAACGATTTATGTACCTCGCTCAACCATGTTCGACGGTCACCCGCGTCCAGATACAAGTGCGCGGCATCGTGCAGGGCGTCGGCTTCCGCCCCTTCGTCTTCGCGCTCGCGCGGCGGCACGCGCTCAGAGGTCTCGTCCTCAATAACACGGCCGGCGTGCTTATCGACGTAGAGGGCGACGGCGACGCCATCGAGCAGTTCATCGACGAGATTAATACGGGTGCGCCGCCCCTCGCACTCGTCGAGTCGGTCGAGCGCGGCGAGGACTTGAGCCCGGCCCACTACGGCGACTTCCGCATCGCCGAGAGCGCGCGCGAAGGAGAACGGTTCGTCTCCGTCTCCGCCGACACCGCCACCTGCGCGGACTGCCTGCGCGAGATGCGCGACCCCGCCGACCGGCGATACCGCTACCCATTCATCAACTGCACCAACTGCGGCCCGCGCTTCACCATCATCGAGGCCACGCCTTACGACCGCGCGCAAACGACGATGCGCGACTTCGAGATGTGCGCCGAGTGCCGCGCCGAGTACGAGAACCCGCTCGACCGCCGCTTTCACGCCGAGCCGACGGCCTGCGCGTCTTGCGGCCCCCGCCTGACTCTGACCGACGCGCATGGGCGTGAGCTTTCGCGCGACGGGACGGAAGAAATGGATGCCGTTTCGCGCTCGCGCCGTCTCTTGCTGGGCGGGAGTATCGTCGCCGTCAAGGGTATCGGCGGTTACCACCTCGCAGCGGACGCGCTCGATGCGGAGGCGGTCGAACGCCTGCGCGCGAGGAAGTACAGGGAGGACAAGCCGTTCGCTTTGATGGCGAGTTCCGTCGAAGTCGTGCGGCGACACTGCGTCGTCTCGAAGGCGGAAGAGGAATTGCTCCTTTCGCCGCGCCGCCCCGTCGTGCTGCTCGCGCGAAGGGCCGACTCGAACCTCCCCGCCGCGGTCGCGCCCGGCGTGAGAACGCTCGGCTTCATGCTCCCTTACACGCCGCTTCACCACCTGCTCCTCGAAGACCTTGACCGACCCGTTGTGATGACGAGCGGCAACGTCTCCGACGAGCCGATCTGCTACGAAGACGGCGACATGCGTGAGCGTCTGCACACAATCGCGGATTACCTTCTGCTTCATGACCGGCGAATCCACATGCGCACGGACGACTCGGTGGCGCGCGTGCGCGGCGGACGCGAGATTATCTTGCGCCGCTCGCGCGGCTACGCGCCCGCGCCCGTCGCCGTCGGGTTCAAGTTCGGGCGGGAAATTCTCGCGTGCGGGGCGGAACTGAAGAACACCTTCTGCCTCGCGCGCGACCGCCACGCCTTCGTCAGCCACCACATCGGCGATCTGGAAAACTTGGAAACGCTCGGCTCATACGAGCAAGGGATAGAGCACTTCAAGCGTCTCTTCCAACTGCGGCCCAGTGTCATCGCTTACGACCTGCACCCCGAATATCTCTCGACGAAGTACGCGCACGCGCTCGACGACATCCCGGACAAAATCGGCGTCCAGCATCACCACGCGCACGTGGCGAGCTGCATGGCCGACAACCGGATCGAGGGCGAAGTGATCGGCGTCGCGTTGGACGGCCTCGGCTTCGGCGCGGACGGGCGTTTGTGGGGCGGCGAGTTCTTCGTCGCGGACTTCCTCGACGCGGAGCGGGTCGCGCATCTCGACTACGTCCCGATGCCGGGCGGCGCGCGCTCGGTGCGCGAGCCGTGGCGCATGGCCGCCGTCTACCTGCACCGCGCGTTGGGCGACGACTTTCTCAAGCTCGACATCCCCTTCGTTCAGAACATGGACGCCCGCGCATGGGCGACGCTGCGCCGGATGGTGGCGACGAGGACGAACAGCCCCGAAACGTCGAGCATGGGGCGACTCTTCGACGCCGTGTCGGCCCTGCTCGGCGTGAGAAGCGCGGTCAACTACGAGGGGCAGGCGGCGATTGAGCTGGAAGCGATGGCCGATCCTGCCTGCCTCCAAAGCTACGAGTTCGAGTTTGACGCGGGCGGGAGTATCATCAGGGCCGAAATGGTCATCCGGCGTGCCGTGGAAGACATCCTCGACGGACGCTCCCCGCGAGAAGTCTCCGCGAAGTTTCAATTAGGAGTCGCCCGTCTGATCGCCGCAGTCGCGCGCCGCGTCAGAGATGAGCGGCGACTGGGCCGCATCGTCTTATCGGGCGGGGTCTTTCAGAATATGTTTCTGCTCGGCCATGTTTGCCGGACGCTCAAGCGCGACGGCTTCGAGGTCTTCACGCACGGCCGCGTGCCCCCGAACGACGGCGGCATCTCACTCGGTCAGGCGGCCATCGCCAACGCCCGTATCACGGCGGGGAGGATTTGAGCCTATGTGTTTAGCGATACCCGGAAAGATCGTCGAGATAGTTGACATCGAGAATCAAATCGCCAAGGTCGAGGTCGGCGGCGTGAGACGTAACGTGAACGTGGGGATGCTCGACCGGGAAGAGGCGCAGATCGGCAACTACGTCCTGATTCACGTCGGCTTCGCGATGACCAGAATCGACGAGGCGGAGGCGATGGAGACGCTGCGCGTGTTGGAGGAGATCGGGCAGTATCAGGAAGAGTTCGAACAGTTCACAACTTCCCCGGAGTAATTGTGGATTGCGGATTAGAAGAGCGAGCGTTTGCCTTTCAATCCGCAATCAAAGTTCGACCGGAAACAAGCAATGTCAGAAGACACAAAATCCGCAATCCGTAAGGATTTCTCACGCGCTTTCTATCCTTTCCTGCACGCGGACGAGCAGAAGCCGCGGGAGTTGATGGACGATTTGAGCTTCTCGCTGCTGGAGAAGGCACGCGAGAGCGTCGAAGTTAAGTCGAAATTTTTCGCGGAGAACAAAGACACTATCTTGGCGGCGTCGCTCCTGCTGGCGAAGGCTTTCCACCGCGGGCGGAAGCTCCTCGTCTGCGGCAACGGCGGCTCGGCGACCGACGCGCAGCACGTCGCCGTCGAGTTCATGCACCCGATCACCGTCGGTCGGAAGGCGCTGCCCGCCATCTGCCTGACGAGCGACATGGCGATGGTCACGGCCGTGGCGAACGACGTGGGGTTCGACGACGTGTTCACCCGCCAGATCATCGCGCTCGGCCAAGAGGGCGACGTGCTGCTCGGCATCTCGACCAGCGGCAACTCCGAGAATTTGGCGCACGCCTTCGCGACCGCGCGCCGGATGAAGCTTGCGACCATCGGGTTCGCGGGCGGCGACGGCGGGAAGATGTGCGAGTTGGGTGCAAAGAGCCTGCTCGATTTCTGCCTGACCGTGCCCACCCCGAGCATCCACCGCATACAGGAGACGCACGTCACGCTCTACCACGTCATGTGGGACATGGTTCACACGTTCTTGCAGCACAGGTCGCTGGTCGAAGAGCAAGCGACAGAATAATTGGAGGGGCAGGGCAAGTCCTCGGCCCGCCACGTTTCGATGGATACAACGTTGAGCTATGAGTGATCGAGAGCAGGGACAAGCCCTGCCCCTCCAAATTTGGCGCAGGTGATGTTATGAAATTCGTAGATGAGTACCGGAGCGGCGACATCGCCGGAAGGCTGGCGGCGGAGATCGCCCAACTGACCGCCCGCCCGCTCAAGCTAATGGAAGTCTGTGGCGGCCACACGCACACGATCTTCAAGTACGGCATCGAGGATTTGCTGCCCGAAAACATCACGATGATCCACGGGCCGGGCTGTCCGGTCTGCGTCATCCCTTTGGGCCGCGTGGACGACGCGATCTCGATTGCCCAGCAGCCCGGCGTGATCTTCACGACCTTCGGCGACGCGATGCGCGTGCCCGGCTCGCGCACGAGCCTGCTCGACGCGAAGGCTTCGGGCGCGGACGTTCGCATGGTCTATTCCCCGCTCGACGCCTTGAAGATCGCGAAGAAGAATCCCGAACGTCACGTCGTCTTCCTCGCCCTCGGGTTCGAGACCACCGCGCCCTCGACGGCGATGACCGTCCTACAGGCCGACAAAGACGGCGTGGAAAACTTCTCGGTCTTCTGCAACCACATCACGATTGTGCCGGCCTTGAAAGCCCTGCTCGATTCGCCCGATTTGCAACTCGACGGCTTCCTCGGCCCCGGCCACGTCAGCACCGTGATCGGCACGCGGCCTTACGAGTTCGTGCCTGCGGAGTACGGCAAGCCGGTCGTCGTCACGGGCTTCGAGCCGCTCGACATTTTGCAGTCGGTCCACATGCTCGTCCGGCAAGTTGTGGCGGGACGCGCGGAGGTGGAGAATCAGTATGGTCGTTGTGTCAACCGCGACGGCAATCGCAAGGCGCTCGAAGTGCTCTTCGATGTCTTCGAGCCGCGCGACTTCTTCGAGTGGCGTGGCCTCGGCTCTATCGCGCACAGCGGCATGAAACTCGGCCGCAAGTACGCCGCCTTCGACGCGGAGCTGAAGTTCAACGTGCCCGGCCTGCGCGTCGCCGACCCGAAGGCGTGCCAGTGCGGCGAGATTCTCAAAGGCGTGAAGCGGCCGTGGGAGTGCAAAGTCTTCGGCACGGCCTGCACACCCGAGACGCCCATCGGCTCCTGCATGGTCTCTTCGGAGGGTGCGTGCGCGGCCTACTACAACTTCGGCCGCCTATCGAAGATCGCCGAGCGTTCCGCGCCGAGCGTCGGAAGCAAAAGCGCGATCGAGGCGGGCGTGACGGTTTAGCGGATGACGAGCGACTTCACACCTTCACCGCTCTTCGAGCGCGTCGAGCGGGCGCGGCGGAGGAAGCGTAAATTCAAGGACGAGCAGATCACGCTCGCGCACGGCAGCGGCGGGCGCGCCATGCACGAGTTGATCGAGGGTCTCTTTCTCGAATACCTCCGCAACCCGCTGCTCGAAGCCCTCGAAGATCAGGCCGTCTTCGATGTCGGCGAAGGGGAGGGGCGTGCGCGACTCGCCTTCACGACCGACTCATACGTCGTCACGCCGATCTTCTTCCCCGGCGGCGACATCGGCCGTCTTGCCGTCTGCGGCACGGTCAACGACTTGTGCGTGAGTGGCGCGCGCCCCCTCTATCTCTCCGCCGCCTTCATCATGGAAGAGGGTTTCCCGGTCGAGGAGTTGAGGCGCATCCTCGCGTCGATGCGCGCGGCGGCCGAGGAGGCTGGTGTCGCCGTCGTGACGGGCGACACGAAAGTCGTCCAGAAGGGCAGTGCCGATAAGATATTCATCAACACCGCCGGCGTCGGCGTGATCGAGTCGCCCGTCCGCGTCTCCGCCGCACGCGCGCAGGTCGGAGACCGTGTGATCTTGAGCGGCACCATCGGCGATCACGGCACGACCATCTTGATCGCGCGCGGCGAACTTGAGCTTGAGACGGACATTGGGAGCGATACTGCGCCGTTGAACTTTCTGGTGGGCGACATGCTGGACGAGGCCGCCCGCGCCGGTTTCCTCGACGGACTTCACGCCTTGCGCGACCCGACGCGCGGCGGCGTGGCGACGACGTTGAATGAGATCGCGCTCGCGTCCGAAGTGTGCATCGAGATACGCGAAGACCTCATCCCCGTGCGCGAGGAGGTCCACGGCGCGTGCGAGATTCTGGGCCTCGACCCGCTCTACGTCGCCAACGAGGGGAAGCTCATCGCGGTCGTCTCAGGCGACATCGCCGACCGGGTAGTCGCGCGGATGAAGCAGAACCCTTACGGTCGCGGGGCGTGCGTCATCGGCGAGGTGAAGGCGGAGCCGCGGGGAATCGTGTCGATGCGAACGGGCTTCGGCGGCACGCGCATCGTGGACATGCTCGTCGGCGAGCAACTGCCGAGGATATGTTGACGAGTCTGCAACAATCGCTTAATCCGCACACATCCTCGCCCACATACCAACCTTAAAGCACGCACGACAAGACAGATGCGGCTCTCAGCGCCGTCGTACAATTATTGTCAAATCCTCGCTGCGAGAGCCAATCCACCTTGCTTGAGGGAAAATCCCTATCCACTATTCGCTTCGGGCGCAATTAAAAGTGTGACTCGGTCATAAGCACTCATCTTTAGGGATGAGGTGATTATGACACAAGACACTAATGAAGCTCTGCGCGCCAGCCGCTTGGCCGCACGTCTAGTGCAGCACCCAGAGTTGCGCGCCCGCTTTGAAGAGATTCTCGCCGTCGCTGAGAAGGAGCGCGGCGATGCCAATACGGCCGACGAGGCCGAGGAGCGTGCCGTCGAGCAAATCCGCCGCCTCGGGCAAGAGTTGATGCAGACGTGGGCTGAGCGCAAACAGGCGCGATTAGTCGGCAAGTATGACGCGCGCCGCGACCATCGGCGCAAGGGTAAAAAAACTCCACTGGTTGACCCGCTTCGGCCGTGTCAGCCTGTTCGAGCAACGCGGCCGTG
The DNA here is from genome assembly GCA_050748185.1 of Pyrinomonadaceae bacterium. Lineage (GTDB taxonomy): Bacteria > Acidobacteriota > Blastocatellia > Pyrinomonadales > Pyrinomonadaceae > JACCRA01. The sequence continues at coordinate 4,315 of JBOGOY010000027.1, read as the reverse complement.
ACCGGCAAGTGCGCCCCTTCTCGGGGGCCGCCCGCGTCGAGTGTCGCTCTTTGAGTGTCGGGTTGCAGCGGGCTTGTGTGGACTTTGGGGCCGACACATCGTTCGTGGCGGCGGTCGAGAAAGTGCGCGAACACTACGGCGTCGCGGTCAGTCCAAGTGCCGTGCGGGTGGTGACGCAAGCGCACGGGGCAGCGATGCAGTTAGAGCCGGAGGTCAGTGTCAGGATGCCGCGTGAGGGGGTCACAGAACTGATCGCAGAGATCGACGGGACGCTCGTGCCAGTGGTGGAAGTCGGTGACGCCGCAGGGGATAAGCGCCGCCGGCGCTCGTGCAAGTGGCGGGAGGCGAAGTTATGTCTCGCCGGTCAGGCGCAAAGTGTGGGGCGGCGCTAGGCGGCGACGATGGGCAGTGTCGAGCAGGCTGGGCGGCACTGGCAGGCGTGTGCGGTCGGAGTTGGGGCCGGGCAGCGCACGCGATTTCATTGTGTCGGAGACGGGGCGCGGTGGATCGTCGCGCAAGTCAAGGAGCAGTTTGGCACGAACGCTAAGTTTCTGGTGGACTTCTATCACCTCTCAGAGTATTTGGCTGCCGCCGCGACCGCCATCGCCGGCCAACCAGCCAAGCGTTGTCTGGGTGGGGCAGCAGCAAGCGCGGATGAAAGCCAACCAGAGCGCCGAGGTGTTGGCTGAGTTGGCCTTGCACCGAGAGGCCGCAGCCGTCGCGGAAGTGGAGGCCCCGGTTCGAAGATGCGAACGTTACCTCCACGCACGCCTTGATTATCTGGACTATGCGGGAGCCATCGCGCGGGGTTTGCCGATCGGCTCAGGCGAGATCGAGAGCGGGCCTCGCAGCGTGTTGCAAGCGAGACTGAAGTTGAGCGGGGCATGGTGGAAGATGGAGAACGCCGAGAAGATGCTGGCCTAGAGGGTGACGCGGGCCAACGGCGAATGGCAATCATATTGGCGGGGGCAGCGTCAAGCACACGCTTGATGGTGACGACACTGAGTCACACTTTTAATTGCACCCATTCGCTTCTTCCTAGTGGACAGGGCCTCCTCCGTGTGAGATATTGGCGGCGATTAAAAATCGGATGTGCAACTGGTTTTTTACTCCTAAGTAGGATTCGTTATCTTTACCCCTCAGTCGCCGACGACAGACGAACTGCCGGACTTGCCGGGCGAACAAAGAAGTTAAGGAAGTTAAAGGGCGAAACTCCGACATCGCCTTTATAATTCCACCCATAAAGCTATCTCCTGCTGTTAGGAGCGAAGTGCGGTTCGCTTACTCGCGTTGCTCCCGCCGCACTCTCCCTATTATGTCTACTTTACCGTCGTTTAAGAGGTCGCAATTTCGAGTTGGCGCGGGCGGCGCGTAAACCTCTCGTGCTGCTCGTGGAAGATCAAGAGGACACCCGCTTCACGTTGAAGACACTGCTGGATCGGCGCGGGATCGGCGTGTCGGAGGCCGAGGACGGCAAAGCGGTGGTTGATGTTGCTTTGCGCGAGCGCCCGGACCTCGTCCTGTTAGACTTAAGTTTGCCCCGGCTCGACGGTATCGCGACCATGCGCGGAAATATGACACTCTGTCGTGTGCCGGTAGTGTTGTTCCTTGCGGGGGTTACGCCGAGCCCACCTTTCGCGCCGCGGCGCTCGACGCCGGGTGCGACGATTACCTCGTTAAGCCCGTGAGTCCCGATCATCTGACGAGCGTCCTTCAATGGCACCTTGGGATTGACGAGACCGGCGGGGACGACAAAACGGCGGGCGCCTTCTTGCCGACTGTTCCTTACTTCTGACAGAATGTTATGTTAGTCACATTTCGGAATCCGGTCTTCCCCTTCGATGCGTAGCGACGTTAACTGTAAGGAGCGGGTAAGCATTTTCCGGGCAGCCGCGGTTTGAGGAGACGGCTATGGCTAACAGTTTGGGTGGCACGAGTGGTTACACGCCGAGGGGCGCACCGCTCGGTAATGATCATCGCGGAATGGCGTTTACTGCCTTCCCTCCTCGGCAGGGCTTGTCGGAGAGATTGAGCGGCGCGGGCGGGCTGACGCAAATTGAGTTTGCCTCTTTAAGCAGACTATCGACCAACGAACTACTGTCCGCCTTACCCGGCGAGGATTTCGCGCGGCTGCTGCCGCACCTCGAGCCCGCTTCTCACTTCTCGGGCGAATCCCTTTACAAATTCGGGGAAGATGTTCGACACGTGTACTTCCCGGAAAACGCCGTCGTCTCCCAACTTCACGTCTTGGCGGACGGGAGTATGATCGAAGCCGCGTTGATCGGCCGGGAGGGCGTGCTCGGCCTCTCCGCGATCTTCAACTCCGCGCCTGCGGCGCATCTCACGCAAGTCGCCGTCGCCGGCAGCACTCTCAGAGTAAGAGCGGAAATCCTCAGGCACGAGTTCGAGCGCGGGGGCGCGTTGCGGCGGCGGGTATTAGGCTACGCGAGTGCCCGAATGCAGCAACTCTCTCAGCGGGCCGTGTGCAACGGCCGCCACGGTGTAGAAAAGCGCTTGTGCAGTTGGCTGCTGATGGTGCACGACCGCGCTGGGGACGTTCAGTTGTCGCTGACCCACGAACAGATCGCCCAGCACCTCGGTGCCCGCCGCGCGGGCGTCACAATCGTCGCCACTGATCTCAAGAATAAAAAAATCATCGCCTACAGTCGCGGCACAGTCCGCATTCTGGATCGAGCGCGGTTGGAAGCCGCTGCCTGTGAATGCTACCCGGCTGATAAAGAAACATTCGCCGGCCCTCTGTTATAAAAGCCCGGAACAAGCGGATAGAACCAACCGCAAGGCTCAGCACATTGCGGCCTCAGGTATTTCCTCCATCCCGTTAATCCTGCGCGTCCTGTCTATCCTCCGCAGTCACAATGTCGTCAGCTTTGATTTAGCTCGAGGCGAAAACTCCGTGTGCTGCTCCGTACAGACGCATACCCATCCGATCGCTACAATGCGGCCCATTCTCTCTTGCCGGTTGTTTGCAGCTAAGCTTTTGTACTCTCGGAATCCGTTGTCGCCGCTTCGTGGCGGCCCATGTCAGGGGAAAGGTGATGAACAAGACCATTAGCGATCGTCAGCGAGTCATGATCGTGGAGGACGTAGGTTGGATCCGTGCCGGGATGAAAAGAGCGCTCGAAGAGTACGGCTACCGGGTGGTGGAAGCCACGGATGACGAAGAGACGGTTTCACTGGCCGAGCGCGTTCGGCCCGGCTTGATTCTGACGGAAGAAGAGGTACCCACCTTCGACTCACTGACGCGGCGGCTGTGTCAGCACCCGTCGCTCAGGCATGTGCCGATCGTGATCATCAACCCCGACGCGGAGGCCGGCACCCGCTACGGTCCCGCCGTCCTGCTGGCCGATTACGACCAACTGGAACGCTTTTGCAACCCACTCACGGAAAGCCCTCAAGGTCATTAGACTTCTTGCGAAAGTCACCAAACCAATCGGTCCAGAGTGGGACAGTTTGTACCACTTGTTGGTAAAGAGTTGCCCACTTTGGCCGTATGGGCCGGCCCGTCGAGCGCAACGCTAATCTCAACTCGTCAAGCCGACTTGAGTGGAAAGACTAACGCTTTGACTACTTGCAGGACACCCGCGCGTGACCGTCGAAGGTTGAAACGGACGGCGCAAGCGGCGGTATGCTGGTTGCAACTTGCGAATGTGGAAGTTGCAATAGGATTGCCTGAGCACGAGTCGTTGCCCTTTAATGACTCGTCCGATAGTGGATTGCGAAACAAGAAGGTTCGCGCTCTCGCGAACACCCGACGTTAAGTTGTCCCGCCTCGTTTCGCAATCAATGCTCGACCTCGCAACCGAACTGAAACTTCATCACCCACAGTTTAGAACCGCCTCAAGTCTGAGGCTTCCCCTGTTTGGGGTACCACGAGTTTTCGTCAGCGCCACGGCGCGGCGGCTAAACACGCAGCAGAAAAGTGCGTCTGAACGACAAGGCGAAAATTTTGAGCCATAAGAAGTGCCCTAAGGCCAAGAAAAAGCGCACGGCGCGTGTCGTCTGCCGCGATCAGCAACAGTTCTGGACCACGCAGACGCAGTTTTGGCAGTGGGTCAGGGAAGGGGTGGTGGTGAAGATGCATGATCATCCACTGACCGGCGCGTTCACCCGCGAGCACGAAGAGAAGCTGGTGGTGTTAAGTAACACCGTCCTCAATCTCGCGCACCCGAACCACTTGAACGAGGCACTGCGGGCGCGGCGGCTGGGGATACCGACAAAGTGAGGGACCAATGAGCAGACCGGTCTTTCAGTTAAGACATAACACCTCCGGCGGCCGGGGCGTGCTGCGTGAGAG
>JBOGOY010000026.1:0-13288 GCA_050748185.1 Pyrinomonadaceae bacterium | reverse complement strand
CACCTTAATGCCAGCTTTTTTCAAATCATTGTCAATACGACCTATTGTGATTACAGATGGATTCCCAAAGAACTCTAATTCTTGTTTGAGCAGGCTTAGCCAGTTTGCACGTCGGATGTTTCTTTTAACTTTTGCTTCTTCTGTTCTCACTGCGCCTTTTGATATGTCAGTAATGTGATAATCAAAGGAATCATGGCAAAGAAAAGTGTAGGCACAATCCTGAAGAATGGAATCACCTTCACCGCCAACGAAATTCTTGAATCCCCGACTTATCCGATCCTGATCTACCCAAGAAGGTTCCATAGCTATCAAGCAATACTTTTGAGTTGGCGTGAAAATGGGATTAGGTAGATAGAGCGACTTGATTCCAAACTGAGCATTATCTAGCTCGACTCGAGCCTTAAATAACTTTTGAAGCTCGTCAAATGACTGAATTGGTGGTTGTATTTGTGTCATATTAAAAAGGCAGTTGACTTTCATTGCGAGTTTTAATAATCAACTGATAACCCTTTTCCGCGCGCACCTGAAGACAGAGGCGAATCGCATCTTTGATGTTCTCAAGCGCCTCCTCCTTCGTCACGCCCTGACTGACACAGCCCGGTATCGAGGGACACTCGACGACCCAAACACCATCCTCGTCGCGGTCAATGGTGACATTGAAAATCATGATTGCCTTCTCACTCACAGAAGTATCGCACGTCAGGCGTGGCTGCCGTTGCCGCCCAACATCGGCATCAGGTGCCGTCGGAAGTCTTCGGGGAACTTCTTAATCGCCGACTGAATGGGCCACGAGGCGGCGTCGCCAAGCGGGCAAAACGACTTGCCCTCGATGTTGTCACAGATGTCTAAGAGCAGTTGCGCGTCACCGGGGCGGCCTTCGCCGTTCGCGATGCGTTTGAAGACTTTGACCAGCCAATCCGTGCCTTCGCGGCAGGGCGTGCACCAGCCGCAGGATTCGTGCTTGTAAAACTCGGTCAGGTTCTTGGTGGATTCAAAGACGTCAACCGTCTCGTCCATCACCATGAAGCCGCCGGAGCCGACCATCGAGCCGCCCGCCACCAATCCCTCATAGTCCATCCGCACATCTTTACCCAGAATGTCGTGCGCCGGCATGATATAGACGCTTGAGCCGCCGGGGATGACCGCCTTGAGTTGCCGCCCGCCGCGGATGCCCTGACAGTCCTCCATGATGAACTTTTCCATGTCGTCGTAACCCATCGGCAGTTCGTACACGCCGGGGCGGTTGACGTGGCCCGAGACGGACCAGAGCTTGGTCCCCCCGCTCTTCTCGGTGCCGAGCTTCTGGTAGGCCTCGCCGCCCATCTTGATGATGTCGGGGACGGCGGTCAGCGTCTCGACGTTGTTAACGACGGTCGGGCAACTGTAGAGGCCGGCCACCGCGGGGAAGGGCGGCTTCATGCGCGGGTGGCCGCGCAAGCCTTCTAACGAATTTAAGAGCGCCGTCTCTTCGCCGCAGATGTATGCGCCCGCGCCGGAGTGTGTGTAAACCTCGCAGGAGAAGTCTGTGCCGAGGATTTTGTCGCCCAGCATCCCGGCGGCGCGCGCCTCCTCGATCGCTCGATCCGCGATCTCGATGAGATAGCGATACTCGCCGCGCGTGTAGATATAGGTCGCCTTCGAGCCGAGCGCGTAGGCCGCGATCAACATGCCTTCGATCAGCATGTGCGGGTCGCGCTCCATCAGGTAGCGATCCTTGAACGTGCCGGGCTCCGACTCGTCGGCATTGCAAACGACGTACTTCGGCTTCGGCGAATCCTTCGGCACGAAACTCCACTTCATGCCCGTCGGGAAGCCCGCCCCGCCCCGCCCGCGCAGCGCCGACTTCTTGACCTCGCCGATCACGTCGTCCGGCGACATCGAGGTCAGCGCTTGCCGCAGCGCCGCGTAACCGCCGTGCCGCCGGTAGGTTTCGATGGACTCTGAATTTTCGAGCTGGACGCGCGCCAGTTGCAGCGGTTCGCAGCCGATTGCGCCGATAAACATAAGCAGAGGTCAGAGGTCAGAGGTCAGAGGTCAGTAGGTGTTTCTCTACTGCACTGACCGTTTGACGCTTATCAGGTGTTCAAAATAAAAGTGAAAAAGCTAAAACTGTGGCCGAACAGTTTCTAACGCACGCCGTTGCCGAGTTGGCCGCTGCGGGCCTTGTCGATCAGTTCGTCAATCTTTTCGGGCGTCAGGTTCTCGTGATAATCGAAGCCGATCTGCATCATCGGGGCGGTGCCGCACGAGCCGAGGCACTCCACCAGCGAGACGGTGAACTGGCCGTCCTCGGTCGTTTCACCCGGCTCGATGCCAAGCTTTCGGCAGACCTGTTCGGTAATCCGCGGCTCGCCCATGATCTTGCACGAAAGGGTTTTGCAGATCTGCAAGTGGTACTTGCCGACCGGCTTCGTGTTAATCATCGAGTAGAAGGTCGCGACCTCCCAGATGTCGGTGATGCGCACGCCGAGGCGGTCCGCGAGATAGGCGACGCCCGGCGGGTCCAAGTAGCCGCGCTCGCGCTGCACCACAAACATCAGCGGCAGGATCGCCGAGCGCTTCACCGGATACTTCGCGAGATGGCGATCGATCTCCGCCTCGACCTCCGGTGAGAAAACGGCGGTCTCGGCCGGCACCGGGGCTTCCTGCGGCAGTGGGTTGTTGGGCGTGAATTGCTGACTCATAAAGACAGTAATCAGTTTTCAGTTTTCAGTTTTCAGTAAAATCATTCTTCTCTGTAAACTGAAAACTGAAAACTGTCAACTACCTATCAATCTCTCCCAGCACGATGTCGATCGAGCCGATGATGGCGACCACGTCGGCGACCATCTCGCCCTCGGCCATGTGGGGCAGGGCGGAGAGGTTGACGAAACTCGGGCCGCGGAAGTGAACGCGGGCAGGTTTCGGGCCGCCGTCCGATTTGACATAGCAGCCGAGTTCGCCTTTTGAAGCCTCGATCGGGTGATAGACCTCACCCGCCGGAACGTTGAAGCCCTCGGCGACGATTAGGAAGTGATGGATGAGCGCGTCCATGTGCGTCTTCATCGCTTCGCGCTCGGGCAGCACGACTTTGGGCGCGTCGGCCTTGACGGGACCGGGCTTCAGCCGCCCGAGCGCCTGAGTCACGATCTTGTGCGACTCGCGCATCTCGCGCATCCGCACCAAGTAGCGTGCCCACACGTCGCCGTCCGTCTCGACCGGGACTTCAAAGTCGTAAGTCTCATAACCCGTGTAAGGGTTGGTCCGCCTGATGTCCACCGCGACGCCGCTGCCGCGCAAAGAAGGGCCGGTCAGCCCCCAGTCGATCGCGTCCTCGGCGGAGATGTATCCGACATCCTGCGTGCGCTTCCGGAAAATGGTGTTGCCGGTGAGCAGCGTGTGAAACTCGTCAACAGCTTTCGGGAACTTGTCGAGAAACTGGCGGCAGCGGTTCTCGAATCCGGCAGGCAGATCCATCATCAAACCGCCGATGCGGAAATAGGAGGGTGTCAGCCGCCCGCCCGAGGCAGCCTCGATCAGATTCAGAATTTTCTCGCGCTCGCGAAAGGCGTAGAAAAAGACCGTCATCGCGCCGATGTCGAGCGCGTGCGTCCCCAGCCAGACCATGTGCGAGGCGATGCGCTGCAATTCGCACATCAACACGCGAATAGTCTGCGCCCGCTCGGGGATTTCGATCCCTAATAATTTCTCGACCGCCATCACGTAGACGAGGTTGTTGCCGAGCGGGTTGAGGTAATCCATCCGGTCGGTAATGACGATGCCCTGCTGGTACTTCTTATACTCGAAGAGCTTCTCCATCCCGGTGTGGAGATAGCCGATGTCGGGCGTCGTCTTGACGAGCATTTCGCCGTCGAGCACCAGTTCGAGGCGCAGCACGCCATGCGTCGAAGGGTGCTGCGGCCCGAACGAGATGGTCATCTGCGAGTCGAGCGGACGATCGACGACCTCGAATTGCGGCGGAAGGGAAACAGACATAAGTCCACTGTCCAATGTCTAAGGTCCAAAGTCTGAAATCCACTCGTCGCAGGCCAGCGTTCGACTTTGGACTTGAGACTTTGGACTACGTTAAGCTGTACGGCTCGTAACCGCGCAGCGGAAAATCTTTCCGGAGCGAGTGGCCTTGCCAGTCGTCCGGCAAGAGAATCCGGCGCAGGTCTGGATGACCATCAAAAATGACACCGAACATGTCAAAGGTTTCGCGCTCGTGCCAGTTGGCGGTGCGCCAGACGCCCGTCACCGTCGGCACGTGCGCGTCGTCTTCCGCCAGCACAACTTTCAGGCGCAAGCGGTGGTGCTTCGTCGTCGAGAACAGGTGATAGTTGACCTCGAAGCGCGGGTCTTCTTCGGGGCCGCGGTCGGCACCGCACAGATCGGCCAGCATATTGAACTCGAAACTCGGCGCGGTCTTCAGCCACGAACAAATCTCGACAATCCGCTCGCGAGGCACGACGATCGTCACCTCGCCAAAGGCTTGAATGACCTCGCCCGCCCAATCGGCCCCGGCTCGCTGCAAAGCCGTCAGGAGCGGAGACTGGTCTTCAACCCCGGTTGGCGTAGCTGTGGCCTGCGCGGCAATCTCTTTCTCGCGTTCGATGTCAGGCATAAGCAGTAGTCAGTAGTCAGTAGTCAGTAGTCAGTAGCAGCATGTTGTTATTGCTGATTACTGATTACTGATTACTCTGTTATGACGACCTTCGGCGCTCGTGGCGCGACGCGATGGTATAGCGTTGCTGTTGCGCCGCTGCCTCATTGGTGGCGGAGATGCCGGAGGCGGGGAGCGTTCCCGGCGGCACGGCCTCGCGCGCTTCCATCTCGGGCACGTCCTTGCGGTCGCGCAGGGATTCTTTCATCACCTTGTCTTGCAGCATCATCACCGCGTGAATCAGCATTTCGGGACGGGGCGGGCAGCCGGGGATGTACACATCAACCGGCACGATTTTGTCCACGCCCTGCACGATGGCGTAGTTGTCGAAGACGCCGCCCGAAGTGGCGCACGCGCCCATCGAGATGACCCACTTCGGCTCGGGCATCTGGTCGTAGATGCGCCTGAGGACCGGGGCCATTTTGCGCGACACGCGGCCCGAAACGATCATCACGTCGGCTTGTCGCGGGCTGGCCCGGAACACTTCAGAGCCAAAACGCGCGAGGTCGTTGCGGGCGCTGGTGGCGTTCATCATCTCAATGGCGCAGCAGGCCAGACCGAACGTGGCCGGCCACAGGCTGGATTTGCGCGCCCAGTTGACGAGCGAATCCAGTTGAGTCGTCAGCACGTCCGGCAGCGCTTCCGCGAGTTTGGTTTCCAGACCCATCGAAAAACCTCCTTGTCTTCAGGCGGCGCGCCGTCCCGTGTCAGCCGCCCCACGCGCTTCCATCAACCTCAGCGCGCGCGCCTCTGCTTCGGCCTCACGCCGGGCGCGATCGCCCCAGTCGAATAGTCCCTTTTTTAGGACGTAGATGTAGCCGACTAGTAGCAGGATCACGAAGAGCATCATCTCGACGTAAGCCACATTCCGCATCGCCGGGCTGTAGGCGGAGAGTTGCTTGAAGACCACGGCCCACGGCATCAGGAAAATCAGTTCAATGTCGAACAGGATGAAGATCATCGCGATCAGATAAAACTTGACCGAAAAGCGCTCGCGCGCCGAGCCCACGGGGTCTTTGCCGCACTCGTAGGGCATCAGCTTGGTGCGCGTCTGCTTCCGCTGGCCGACGAACTGTGAAAGCAGAATGTTGCCGCCGGCGAAGCCCGCCGCCACCGCAAACATCAACAGGATCGGCAGATAGTCAATCAGTCTGAAACTCTGCACACTGACCTCCCTTCAGCTCGTGCTGAACCAGCGCCAAACGCCACTCTGGGAGTTTGAGAATCAAGGTACAAGCCGCATGGTATTTCATGCCCTGTGGCATGTCAAGCACGTCTCCACCGGGCGCAAAACCCTCTCCCGCAAGGAGATTGACCCTCTCAAAAGGCATATGCTACCTTGATTCCGGCACTGTTTGCCGGCGGCTTTCAAGCCTGCGTGATGTCTCTCTGCGGCGCCTTCCAAGACTGGCTGTGATAACCGGATTCAACACAGACATCGAGCACGATGGGGTGGTGTACCACGTCCAGACCGAGGACAAAGGTCTCGCCACGCCCTTCATTCTCTCGCTCGTTTACGTCGGCGGGGCAATTCTCGTCCGCAAGACCACGCCTTACGAGGATTTAATCGCAGCCGGCGATTGCGACGCCGGACGGCTGGCCGACCGTCTCCAGCGCCAACACAAATTGATTTGCGCGGCCATCAACGCCGGCCGCATTGAAGACCTCAGACGACTCTCGCAGCGTGAAAGCGAAGGGCGCGGTTCGCAGCGCTCGCATTCGACTGCCGACGCGGTCGAACAGTCTTCACCGACAGTCGGCACGGCAGAAGTCTTGGATGAACCGGTGACGGAAGATCAGGGGTTCATCGCCGCCGAACCGCCTCCGGTCAAAGAGGTCAAGCGCGCGCCGGATGCCGCGGCGGCTTCGCAGGCAGCCACCGACTGTGCAGACGGCCTCGTTCGGTCCGAACAGACGCGCGTCATGCTGCACCTGAGCCTGCTCGAAGAAAAGGATTTGTACGCGGGCGAAGTCGTGACGCTGCGCATCCGCGTCAGCCGCGGCCCGCAGGAGAACCGGGTCGCCGTCGCCAACGCCGCCGTCACGGTCAAAGTGCTCGGCTCGGAATTTCGCCCGCTGATCCTCAACACCAAGTCTGACGAGGACGGCGTCGCCACCGTGCATGCGTGGCTACCGCGTTTCTCCACCGGCCGCGCGGCGGTGCTGGTGCGGGCGATCGCCAACGGTTACGAGGCTGAACTGCGCCGCCTGATTCATCCGGTCTGAGAGGGAAAGTCCGTGCAGATACGTGTCAACGGCGAAGAGCGTGAGCTTCGCGATAGTCTCACCCTCAGCGAACTGGTTGCCGAGTTAGCTCTCGCGCCCGAGCGTCTGGCCGTGGAACTCAACCGGCAAGTCGTCCGCCGCGCCCTCTGGCCTGAGACCGTTCTCGGGGAAGGGGATCGCGTCGAAATTGTTCACTTCGTCGGCGGCGGTTCCGCTAACTGACCCCTCAGTCTGAAGTTCAATCACACCTCCTTTGTTGACTCCGAAACACAGAACCCTTCGATCCCGACGCGCGCACTAACCTTTGGCCTTGCGCCGGCATTCACGCGGTATTGAGCTTCAGACTCAACAGCCGCCATCGGCCGGCACATCTGGCACAAACGTTGACCGCCATTCTTTTCATCGCCTTTTTCCTGCTGGCCGCCATTGCACATACGCTTTACCGCACGCGGCGGAGGTCCGATTCCAGCCACGCCGCCCGCTTCACCGAAACGTCATCACCGCCGCTTCTTTTTGCCACGCCTTCGTCCACCATTTCTTCGGTTAATCGTCAAAGTTTGACAGAGGCCGGCGGGGCCGAGGCCGCCGCGATTCACAGTGCATTGGTTGCGCGTGCCGCCGCCGGCGATCCGAATGTCCTCGACCAAGCGCGTGCCGCGTCGGACGAAAGGCTCTATGAAGAAGTGTTGCGAGAGTTATCCGCACACGCCGCGCAGAAGAGCCCTGACAAACTGCGCGCTCTTGCGTTACATATCGCGCACGGTCGCGGGTTGCGCGCGGACGTGAACCTTGTCCGTCGTTTCGCCGCGCTGTGGCGGCAATCGCCCAATCAGGAAGACGCCGCGACGCTGCTGCGTTTGGCCGCACTATCGAACGACGCCGACGCCTTTCTGAGCGTCGCGAACGAGATCGTCAATCGCTGGCAAAGGGGCCAACTCCCGCAACTCTCCGCCCCCGTTTTGCAGTCGCTAATCGAAAGTGATTTCTGGCTGCTCTCGTCCGAGGCGCGTCGCTCGGGCGGCGGATATTTGCTCAAACGCAGACTACTCAGCCTTCGCGGCGAACTGGCGAAGGCCGGGTCGTCTGCTTCAAGCGACAACAGCGCAGTCCTCGGCGACTGAACGCGCTGGGCGCTGTCGCGCTTGAAGTGAAACGTCAACACAGTTCACTGCCCGAGAAAGAACCATGACATTACGCCAATCGTCATCCCGACGACGAACCAGACCGTCGAGTGGACCGCGGGCGAGATCAATAACTCGTTCAACCCGTTCGAGGTCATCTCGAAAGACGGCTTCACGATGCAACTCGAAGTGCGCGTCGTTTTCCGCGTCAAGCCGGAGGATGCGCCGTTCATGGTGGCGAAGATCGGCTCGATCGATCGGCTCATCCAGAATGTGATGCACCCGCTGATCGACTCGATCTTCCGTAATCAGGCGTCCGAGTCTTCGGCGATGGCTTACTTGCAGAACCGCCACGAGGAGCAGGAGCGAGCCGAGGCGCGCGTCCGCGCGCACCTGTTGAAATATCATGTGGACGTGGTGAACGTGCTTATCTGCCACATCCACTTGCCGGAAGAGTTGATGAAGACGCAGACCGAGAAGATTCTCGCGGAGCAGCGGCAGAACATGTACAACGCACAGCGCGAGGCCGAAGAGAAGCGCATTCAACTGGAAAAGACGCGCGCCCATGCCGACAACCAACGCGACCTGATGCAGGCCACGGTCGGCGTCGAAATCGCGAGCAAGCGCGCCGAGCAGCGCAAGAACGAGGGCGAGGGCGAGGCTCATTACATTCTGGCGACGGGCCGCGCCGAGGCCGAGAAGGTGAGGCTGATGGGCGAGTCGCAGGGCGTCGCCTACCGCGAGCAAGTCAACGCGCTCGGCCAGCAGGGTGTCGCGCTCGTCGAGACGCTCAAAGTGATCGGCGAGAAAGGCGTGCGGATTACCCCGGACGTGATGGCCTCGGGCGGCTCGGGCGACGGGGCGGGCAACATCGGGACACTGTTGCTGCTCAACCTCTTCCGCGAGCGTCTGGCCGCACCGTCGGAGAACGGGAACAAGGCCACGGTTAAAAGCTAGACGGTCCAGAGGGTGACAAGAGAAGGAGCGGTCTCTTAATAGAAGGCCGCTCCTTTTGTTTTTATCGGGCGGGGGCTGTAAAGTTTTCGGCGTTCATCGACCGCCAACAAAACGTTCATCTACGTCATGACTACTACTACCACAGACAGCACACGGGAAAATTTAACCGTCGGCAAATACACATTTCGCTCGCGCCTCATCATCGGGACCGGAAAGTACCGCTCGTTCGCGGAAATGAAAGAGGCCCACCGCGCTTCGGGCGCGGAGATGGTGACGGTCGCGGTGCGCCGCGTGCCGCTCGACCGCAGTACGGAATCATTTCTGGATCACCTCGATCCGGCGCTCAAGATTTTGCCGAACACGGCCGGTTGCTACACTGCCGAAGAAGCGATCCGCACGGCGCGCCTCGCGCGCGAAGCGCTCGACACCGATCTCATCAAGCTCGAAGTGATCGGCGATCAGACGACTCTGTTCCCCGACAACGAACAGACGCTCGAAGCCGCGCGCGTGCTGGTGAGAGAGGGCTTCACCGTGCTGCCTTATTTCACCGACGATCTCATCATGGCGAAGAAACTGCTCGAAGCCGGTTGCGCCGCCGTCATGCCACTCGCCGCGCCCATCGGATCGGGACTCGGCGTGCAGAACCCCGCGAACCTTCGCATCATGCGCGAGCAACTACCTGACGCCTTGATCATCGTGGATGCCGGAGTCGGCACCGCGAGCGACGCCGCGATCGCGTTAGAACTCGGCGCGGACGGCGTGCTGATGAACACCGCCATCGCCGAGGCGCAAAATTCCGCACAGATGGCGAAGGCGATGCGCCTCGCGGTCGAAGCCGGCCGCCTCGCTTACCTCTCCGGTCGAATGCCCAAACGACTCTACGCCAGCGCATCGAGCCCGCTTGCCGGGGTCATCAGATAAGGGGTAGGGCTCTCCCGCAATTTTGGTGATGCGGTGCTGGAAGTTTGCGCGCCGGTCTAATACGAATTGCGGTCAACGTCACCGAAATTCAGGCAAATCGATCAGGACGACATTTGCATTTTCCTTCAGGCGGCTGAAGATGATTTCTTCGCCGTCAGGAGACACATCGAAGTCGTTGATGAGGAATTCATGACTGAAGTTGGTAATCTGACGTTGTCGCCCAGTGACGAGGTCGACTGACCAGAAGTTCTTGTGCCAAACATCTCCTTTGAGCACGACCAAGACTGACCGCCCGGGCAGGAACGAAAAACGCTTTGCGCCGCGCGAGAGGATTACTTCAGGTATCCGGTACGGTTCGCCCTGCGCGGTGATGGCCTTCAAGGGAAAGGTCGTGCCTACCTCTACGCCGGAATAGATAAGGAAGCGTCCGTCTGGGGACCAGACGGGATTCGCGGCTTGTTCGGCGACCAGACGAACGGGCTGTCCTCCATCTAACGGAATCTTGAAAAGCCCCGCGCTCCCGCCTTGGTCAGCCGCCACCGTCATCCACTCTCCGACCGGCGGCCATGCCGGCGCGCCCCGGACATTGAGCGAATTCGCGAGTTCGCTGACGCCGGTTCCGTTTGAATTCATCAGGTACAGTCTGTTTCGACCGCCCCTTTGTGCGGTGAAAGCGATGCGGCGGCCGTCGGGTGAAATGTTTGCGCCTTCGAGGACTCGCCCGTGTGACCCGCTCCACAATTCGACGGCCGTTCCGTCAGCATACTTCCAGATTCCGTCGTTTCCGCCCTTCGAGGAGAGATACAGCAGATAGCCCGGACCAACGCGGGGAGAAAGCCCTCGCACTGTCGGAAGCATGATGCGCCGCGCCGCGGATTCTTCGACCGCCCCGTCTGAAATCGGCACGCGCCATAGAGCCGCGTCCGGATTCGCCACGGTGGCCACTAACTTTCTTCGCCGATGAACTAGATATTCACTGGTTGCCCAAGGTCGGCTGCGAGTGGATGCTCAAGGGGACGCAAGTGGAGGTCATGACGCCGGGGACGAACCAGAAGAACTACCTCGCGGGTGCGCTCAACTTCGCGACGGGCAAGTTGCTGGCGGTCGTCGGCGAGCGGAAGCACCGCTGGCTCTTCATTGCTCTGTTGCGTCTCATCGAGCAGGCGTGCCCGGCCACAAAGTTCATGAAGATTTATGTCGTGGTGGACAACTACGGGATTCACAAAGCCAAGGCGGTCGCCACATGGCTGGCCGAGCATCCGCGCTTCGAGGTGGTCTTCTTGCCGAGTTACTGCCCGCGCGCCAACCCGATTGAGCGGGCGTTGGGCGACGTGCATGACAACTGCACACGCAACCACAAACGGACGGCGCTGGCAGAGTTGGTGGGGGAGGTCAGACGGCATCTGCGGTGGCATGGGCCGTGGCGTTACCGAGGTGGCGCCGCTTCAACTCAAGATTCGGATTCAACTCATCACTGTATTTGCGGGTTAGGCGCTTTGGGCGTGACGTTTGCGGTCGCGCCATTGCGGCGGAAGTCCGTCGCGTTGTGATCCGTGTCCGCGGCGTTCGGCGTGCGGATCAGGTCGTTGGTCGCGCCGCCCGTGAAGATGAGTAGTGAACCTTCACCGTAGGTGCGGAAGAGGTCTGCGGGCGCGGTGCTCCCGCCCTGATAGGTCAGTCCGTCCAGCTTCACCCCGTTCAGTTCGAGCTCGATCCCGCCGGTCGTGTTATTCAGATCAAAATTCGCGGAGCTGGCGTTAAAGCCATCCGTGATCCCGTTAACGGTTTCGATGCCCGCGCCGAAGGTCTGAGCGCCGTTGATGACGAGGAAGTAGCCGAAGGGGCGGATGAGTGTTGGGTGGCTGCCGTGTGCGCCGGGCAGCGTGACGCTGCGCGCGGCGTTGCCTGAACCGGCTGGGCGGAACGAGATACGGAGACCGCTGATGTCGAGGGTCTGCGCGGTCGGGTTGTAAAGCTCGACGAAGTCGGCGCGCGCCTGCGTGCTGGTGTTGGAAAAGGCGACGAGCGCTTCGTTGATGATCACCTGACCGGCCGCGGGCACGGCCGGCGGTTCGATAGTCAGCGCGGCGCGGCCCGCGATCTCATTGACCGACGCCGTAACGCTCACCGTGCCGGCGCGCAGGCCGGTTGCGAGCCCCGTCTGCCCGATCACGGCAACGTTCGCATCCGAAGCGGACCAGCTAAACGACAGGCCGGGGATCTCCACGTTGTCCTGATCGAAGCCGCGCGCGGTGAACTGCTGCGTTGCGCCGACTTGGACGGAGGCCGACGCGGGTGACACTTCAATCCGCGTCAGCATTCGAGGCCGCGGGTTGACGTTGAGCGTCGCATCGTTACTGACGACGGTCGTCGAAGCAATTTGCGCCGTCGCTGTGATCCGCGCCGAGCCGGTGCTGCGTCCAGTGACAGATGCGACGGCGACGCCCTCTCCCGGCTGGCCGGCGACGCTGTCGACCGTCGCGATGTGCGTGTCGTGTGAAGTGAAGGTGAATGCCGCGCCGCCGAACGGGTGGCCGTATTGATCGAAAGCACGCGCGGTAAAATGTTGCGTGTCCCCGGCGAAAACGGCTGCGATGGAGGGGACCAATTCGACGCGCGTCAACACGGGCGGGAGGGGGTTGATCGCCAGCGCGGCGATACCTTGTCGGCCGCCTGCTCGTGCACGGATGGTGATGCTGCCGGCCGTGCTTGTGGCGGCGACAGTCGTCGCGCCGGCCAGCGGGGCGACCGTCGCGCGGCTCGGATCGCTCGACTCCCAAGCGAAGGAGACCTGCGAAACTTCGACTTCGCCTCCTTCCACCGACGCGAATGCGCGCGCCGCAAAGCTCTGAGTCGCGCCCCGTTCAACTGTGGCCGCGGCGGGTGTCAATTCGATGCGCGTGATTGCCGGCGAACCGAAAGGCGTGCCGTCAATGCGTGTGCCGGGTGAAAACCTGCGCCCGTCAGAATTAGTCGCCGTCGTGTGCGCGTTGAACTCGCCTCCTCCCGCCCCTACTTCGGCGTCGGGCGCGCGCGTCAAGGATTGATTGGCTGGGGCGGCTGGCAAAGGAGGCATGCCGGGGCCGTAACTCTGTGCGGCGATGAGTGTCTCGCCGCCGCCCTGCGGGAGTTTGACGTTGAGGGTATCGCCGCCGTCGTTTAAGCCAAGCGAACTGGCTTTGAAAACAAGCGCGCCGCCGAAGATTGTCTCGTCTGTGGCGAGCGCTGCGCCGCCGCCGAAGATGACAACCGCGCGACCCGCTTCGAGCGCGGTGTTGGCGGGAAAGGTGAAACGATTAGACGTGGCGTCGGCCAAGACGATGCCGGAAAGTTCGAGCGGCGCGTCCGAGTTGTTCAAGAGCTCGACAAACTCGTCGTCGTCGGCGCTCCGCACGCCGTCCCGGTTCGCGTCGCCCTCGAC
>JBOGOY010000025.1:0-13297 GCA_050748185.1 Pyrinomonadaceae bacterium | reverse complement strand
CTTTGGGAATGGCCGCGCATTGTATCACCGACTCTCGCATGTTCAACGGAAATACGCCCTACACGCGCCCGGAAGTTTTAAGGGCGCGGAATTGAGATGAGCAGCATCTGGTCCCACTCCGGCTCGATGTCTGTTGCGGCGGCGAGCAGCGCCAGCGCGATGCCTGCCGCGCCCGTCAGCAGTCCTGACTCATCAACCCAGCCGTCCTTGCCATCTTGCTCAGGCATGAAAGCCGTAAAGCCGGCGATGCCCTGCCGGGGACGCCGCAATTCAAGCGTGCGCTCGAACCAAAAGCGCGCCGCCTGTTCAAACATCGGATCATGCGTCGCCAGAAACATGCGGTTGAAGAGGTGGGCCGCGCCGGCCGCGCCGTGACACAACCTCGCGTCAACGACGCGCGACTCTTTAGCCGGACGCTCCGCCGCACGACGCGCGATCTCAAGCGCCTCACGCTCCCAAGCCTGCACGCCCACGCACCGGGCCGCGGCCAGCAGCGCATTCGCGATCCCCAAGTCTCCATAACACCAAGCCAGACGAGAAGGCTCTGACGCCACGCCCGGCGCGCTCCAACATAAGAACGTCGAAGCCGCGCCCTCGGGCAGCTTTTGTGTCATCAGCCACGCGACCGCGCCATCGAGCAGTGTCCGCACCCGTTCGCGCTCGATGCCGGCCGCCCACACCTGACCGAGCAGCGCGATCACGCCCGGCACTCCGTGAGCGACACCCAGATTGTAATAACCGTCGGGACACTCCGCTCGCTGATGCGGCGGGAGCAGTTCCGGCGAAGTGAGCCAAGTGATGCCGCCAGCTTTGCGCTCGGCTGTCTCTGCGAGGCGAGCAATAACAAGCCGCAGACACTCGACCGCCACCGGGCGCGGCAGGCGCTCCAGCGCATAGACGCCGAATCCCACCAAGCCGCCGACGAGGTCGTAGTTGTCAGCCCACGGCGACTGGTTCAGATAATCTCTGAGCGCGTCGTCAATCGCATCGCAGGGGTCTTCATCGTTCGGATCGAGAAGTTGTTCCTGCAAGTGCGCGGTGGCCCACGCGACGCCCGTAAAGCCGCCGTAGAGCGACGGCGACATCGGCTCTGTTGAGACGGCTTCGACCGCTCGCCCCAGAAACTGCGCGGCGTTTTCGTCGCCATCGTCTCCGGCGCGACCGAGGTAGGCGCAGAGGACGGCCAGCCCGGCGTCGCCTCCGGCCAGCGAGAAATCAGTCAGCCCCGCCTGTTCAGGGCCGGGCAGGGCGGCGACGATCTCTCGGACCACCACCGCGCGGGCGCGCTCACGCGATTCGCCGGAGAGGAGCGGTCGCCAAGAATTGTGCTCGACGTTCAGTGCCATGTGATTCGGATTTCGTGCGGCGCGGCCGAAGCTGTACGCGAGAAAGCATCACGAACGGCGGTCAGCACGCTGCAATAGTTGAAGCCGGAATTAACACGGGTCAAGTCTCCCTGATAGGCGCGTTTCAGGCCGGGCTCTGATGCTTGCACCGCTCTGCGTTGAGCGCTGCTCAAGGCTCAACACACCCGCACGTCCTCTCTCACGTTCACCCTTCAAGCTGCTGCCCATTGAGGTAATAGTACAACCCGCGCTGCTCCATCAGGCTGTAGTGAGTGCCCGTCTCGAGCACGGCTCCGCGGTCCATCACGATGATCAGGTCGGCGTTGCGAACCGTCGAGAGGCGGTGCGCGATGATGAGCGTGGTGCGGTCTTTCAGAATCTGATCGAGATTCTGCTGGATGGCGCGCTCGCTCTCGGTGTCGAGCGCGCTGGTCGCTTCATCGAAAATAAGGATGCGCGGTTTTTTGAAGAGCGCGCGGGCGATGGCGATACGTTGTTTCTGCCCGCCCGACATGCTCTGCCCGCGCTCGCCGATCACCGTCTCGTAGCCGAGCGGCAACTCGCTGACAAATTCGTGAGCGCCGGCGAGCATCGCCGCGCCGACCACCTGCTCCAACGGCGCGTCCGGGTCGCCAAACGCGATGTTCTCGCGAATGGTTCCGCTGAACAGAAACACGTCCTGCGGCACGACGCCGATCTGCGAGCGCAGACTGGAGAGTGAGACGTGTCGCAGATCGTAGCCATCGACGAAGATGCGTCCGGCGCTCGGCTCGTGCAGACGCAGAAGCATGTTGGCAAAAGTCGTCTTGCCGGAGCCGCTCCGGCCGACGAGTGCCACTGTTTGGCCGGGGTAGATTTCGAGGCTGATATTTTGCAGAGCGTTCTTGTCGGGCCGCGTCGGGTAACGAAAAGTCACGCCCTCAAACTTGATGTGCCCGCGCAGGCGCGGCAGGTTGATCAGTCCGCGCTCGCGCGCCTGCTCTTCGGGCTTCGAGTCGAAAACCTCGTTAAGGCGTTCGAGCGCCACCGTGATTTCCTGAAACTCGCGCCATAGATCGATGAGGTTCAGGACGGGGCGCGTGACACTGCCGACGAGCAGATTAAAGGCGATCAGTTGACCGACGGAGAGTTCGCCGCCGATGACGAGATGCGCGCCGTACCAGAAGAGCAGGACGGTGTTAAGTGTTTGCAGGATATTGCCGATGGAATTGGCCGCCATCCCCGTGAGCGCGCCGCGAAACTCCACGTTGAGCGCCTTCACGATCAAGCCTTCCAGTTTCCAACGGACGCGCCGCTCGGTCGCCGTGGCCTTCACCGTGCCGACGCCCGTCACCGACTCAACCATCTGCGAATCGGCCTCCGCCCCTTTGGCGAACGACTCGCGAAACTGCCGTTTCAAGATCGGCGTCAGCGCCAGCGTGAGCCCGGCGTAGGCCGGCATGAAGGCGAGCGCCAGAAGCGCCAGCTTCGCGTTGTAGTAAAACATCAGGGCGAGATAGACGACGACCATCAGACAGTCGAGCACGACGGTCAGGGCGCGCCCGGTCAAAAAGTCGCGGACGCGCGCGTTGTCGCCAAATCGCTTGATGATGTCGCCGACTTTCCGCTCCTCAAAATAGCGCAGCGGAAGACTCAGGAGGTGACGGTAAAACTCGACCACCATCTGCATGTCGATGCGGCGCGTGGTGTGGACCAGCAGGTAATACCTGAGCGCCATCGTCGCCGTCTGGAAAACCGCGACGATGAGCATCCCGACGAGCATCATGTTGAGCAGCGACACGCTCTGCTGCACGAGCGCCCGGTCAATGATGACCTGCGTGAAGATCGGCGTCGCCAGCCCGAACAGTTGCAGCAGCAACGAGGCGACGAAGATTTCAAAGAGCAGCCAGCGGTAAGGGCGCAGCAGCGGCAGGAAGCGCCCGAAGGTCGTCTTCGACTCTTCGACGCCTTCGAGCTTCGGCATCGGCGTCAGCAACAGCAGGTATCCGGTCCACCCCTTCTCGAACGCCTCGCGCGAGAGGCGACGCAACCCCACGGCCGGGTCGGCGACCACCACGCCATCCGGGCGCGCCTCGTAGAGCACGATGTAGTGATAGCCCTCCCAGTGGGCGATGGCAGGCAAATCAACCTTCAACAGGTGTTCGTAAGCGGCGCGAATGCCGCGGGCGTGAAAGCCGAGCGTCTCGGCCCCCTCGGCGACGCTGTAGAGCGACGCGCCCTCGCGGCTGACGTTGACGACATCACGCAGGCGGTTGAGGCTGACGTGCTTTTTGTAGTAACGCAGGATCATGGCGAGGCAGGCCGCGCCGCAGTCAGTCTCACTCAGTTGCAACAACGCGGGGAAGCGCCGGGCACGACGCCGCCGCCGGGGGCGGTAAACTTCATCGGGCGGGGGTGGCGCAAGGGGCAGTTCGTCGGTGACGGCAGCAGGGGGAGCAGTGGCGGACTCTTCGTTTCCCGCCTGCCGCAGTTCGACTTCGCTGTACTTGGAAGCGATGTTGACGAGCGCGTCTTTCACCTTTGGGCTGGCGGCGATGATGCGTTCAAAGTCGTCTCTTTCCAGACGAAAAACAGAAGAAGCTTCTTGCGTAATGACGCTGGCGGCGCGCGGCTGCCCTAACAAGAGAGCCAACTCGCCGAAGGTGTCGCCGGCCTTCAGTTGATTGACGATGCGCCCGCCGTTCCTGCCATTTTTGACGACCTTCGCGCTCCCACTCCGCAGGACGTAAAAGGCGTCTCCGGCCTCGCCTTCGCGGACGATGGCTTCGTCGGCGGCGAATTCGCGCACCTGCATTGAGCCGAGCAGATCGCGAATCTCCGCCGGTGAGAGTGGAGACAACACGGTACTGAGTTTGAGGAAATTCCGGATCGAAGTTTCGGAGATATATTTCTCGAAATACTCGCGCAACTCTGGGTAGGCCTTTAGCAGGCGCTCGAAATCTGCCCGGCCGAGGCGCAGCAGCGCCAAGTCGCCGGCCGCGCGCACGGTGTAGTGCCGCTGCGAGTCGGTCAGCAACCCCTGCTCGCCGAAAGAATTTCCCCGCGTGAGGATGCCGACCGTAACATCTTCGCCTGCGTCGTTCTCGGCGACCACCCGCGCGCGACCTGAGTACACGATGAAGAAGTCGCGGGCCTCGTCGCCCACGCGGCACACCGCCTGCCCCAGACGATAATGGACCAGTTCAAAGCTGCCGCCGAGTCGCTCTAGTTCCTCGTCAGAGAGGACGGAGAAGACCGTGGTCCCCTGCAACAGTTCTTTGAGTCCGTTCAAGTCCATCGTGGCCGGAACACCTTACTCAAGGTCGAGGAGCGCGGTAATTTTTAGGTGATAAGTCTTCACCCACGGGCGGCAGGCACGCATGGTGCAATCCGCGAGGGCTTGCAAGCGCAATACTTTGTTCGGACGTGCTGCGGCCGGGACAAGAAATTTTCCCCGGCCCGCTAACTGGTGGCGGCCATTGTAGTTTCTCACTGGCGGCGGGGCAAACTGATTGTTTTGTCAAAGCTCTTCAAAATTTAGAAGCGATGGGTCATAAGTGACAAGTGATAAGCAAGAACAGTTTTCTTCCTCTCACTTGTCACTTGTGATTGCTCACTTCTGTTAGGCAGGCGTGGCGACATGGGAACGACTCGACGAGTCCGCGATCGCGGACTCATTGACACTTGCGTTTGTTTGAGTCAAAAGAAAGAGCCGGCGCGGACATGGCAAGTCCGTTCCGGCTCTTTGTAATTTACTGACTCGGCTGCTTAACTTCGCGGCCGAATACTGTTGTTGACCTGTTTACTCTTCGTCGGCCGTCGCTTCGACCTCTTCTTCTTCCTCGCCGCCGCCGCTGCTAGCCACCGCCGCCGCACGGGAGGACGGAGTGACAACCGGAGCGGTCATTCCGCCGAGGATGTCTTGGAACTCCGGAACTTCCGGCTCCATCCGGGCCTGCTCGATGGTCTCGTCGCGCTCGACGGCGACATTGCGATAGTACTCCATGCCGGTGCCGGCGGGGATCAGCCGGCCCATGATGACGTTCTCTTTCAGGCCGCGCAGGAAGTCAACCCGGCCTGAGATTGCCGCCTCGGTCAGCACGCGGGTCGTCTCTTGGAACGAGGCCGCCGAGATGAACGAGTCGGTCGAGAGCGATGCCTTCGTGATGCCCAAGAGCAGCGGGTCGGCCTGCGACGCCTCGCCGTCCTCGGCGGTCACGCGGGCGTTCTCATCAGTGAAGCGGAAGCGGTCCACCTGCTCGTCCAGCAGGAACTCGGTGTCGCCGACTTCCCGAATTTTCACCCAGCGCAACATCTGGCGGACGATCACCTCGATGTGCTTGTCGTTGATGTTGACGCCCTGCAGGCGATAGACCTCTTGAATCTCGTTGACGAGATACTCTTGCAGGCGGCTTGTGCCGAGCACGCGCAGGATGTCGTGCGGGTTCAGCGGCCCGTCCATCAGCGCCTCGCCGGCGCGGACCCGATCGCTTTCCTGCACGTTGATGTGCGTGCCGCGCGGGATGTCGTACTCGCGCTCCTCGCCGTCGTCGCCGACCACGATCAGGCGGCGTTTGCCCTTCGCGATCGGGCCGAGTTTGATGATGCCGTCGATCTCGGACATGATCGCCGTTTCGCGCGGCTTGCGCGCCTCGAAGAGTTCGACGACGCGCGGCAGACCGCCCGTGATGTCCTTGGTCTTCGTGGTCTCGCGCGGAATCTTGGCGATGATGTCGCCCGGCTCCACCACGTCTCCGTCGCCGACCATCAGATTGGCGCGCACCGGCATCTGGTAGGTCTTCAAGACCTTGTTGCCGCTGCGGATTTCGAGACGCGGCTGCTTCTTCTCGTCGGGCGAGTCCTTGACGACGAGTCGCGACTGGCCGGTGACCTCGTCCACCTCTTCATCGACGGTGACGCCTTCCTTCAAGTCCTGATACTTCACCGTGCCCGCCACCTCGGTCAGGATCGCGAAGGTGAACGGATCCCACGTGGCGAGCACCTGATCTTCGGTGACGTGCGCGCCGTTTTCGACGTGAATGTGCGCGCCGTAGACGATCTGGTAACGCGCCACTTCGCGCCCGCGCTGATCGATGATCGTCAGCGCGCCGTTGCGATTCATCGCGATGATCTCGCCGCGCCGGTTCTTGATGAAGTTCAACTCGACGTACTTGATCGTGCCGTCCATGCGGGCCTCGTGTCGCGAAGACTCTTCGAGGCGCGCCGTGCCGCCGATGTGGAACGTGCGCATCGTGAGCTGCGTGCCCGGCTCGCCGATCGACTGCGCGGCGATAACGCCGACCGCCTCGCCGATGTCCACCGCGCGGCCGGTCGCGAGGTTGCGCCCGTAGCATTTGATGCATACGCCGCGGCGCGACTCGCAGGTGAGCACCGAGCGAATCTTGACGCGCTGTACGCCGGAACGCTGAATCTCGGCCGCGAGGTCTTCGTTGATCTCGTCGTTCGACTCGACCACGACGCGGCCCTCGATCGGGTCGATGATGTCTTCGAGCGCGGTGCGGCCGACGATGCGGTCGCGCAAAGATTCGATCTCCTCACCGCCTTCGACGATAGCCGTCGAGGAGATACCTTTGAGCGTGCCGCAATCCGGCTCGCTGATGATCACGTCCTGCGCCACATCCACCAAGCGGCGGGTCAGGTAGCCCGAGTCGGCCGTCTTCAAGGCCGTATCGGCAAGACCCTTGCGCGCGCCGTGCGTCGAAATGAAGTACTGGAGAACGTTCAAGCCCTCGCGGAAATTCGACTGGATGGGCGTCTCGATGATTTCGCCGGAGGGGCGCGCCATCAGGCCGCGCATCCCGGCGAGTTGGCGGATCTGCTGGGCGGTGCCGCGCGCGCCCGAATCACTCATGACGAGGATCGGGTTCATCTCATTGCTCGATTTCTCGCGCTCGTCCATCGCCTTGAACATTTCCTTGGCGACCTTGTCGGTCACTTCGGACCAGATAGCGATGACCTTGTTGTAGCGCTCACCGTTGGTGATCACGCCGTCGCGGTATTGCTTGTCCACCTCGATCACGTCGCGCTCGGCTTGGCCGACGAGTTTCTTCTTCGCGTCGGGCGTGACGAGATCGTCGATGCCAATGGAGATACCGGCGCGCGTGGCGTACTGGAAGCCGAGGGTCTTCAGGTCGTCGAGCATCTTGACCGTCATCTCGTGGCCGAGCCGGAGGTGGCAGTAGTTGACGAGCGCCTGCAAACCCTTCTTCTTGAGCGTGCCGTTGATATAAGGGAGCCCCGGCGGAATCGAGTCGTTGAAGATGACGCGACCGACCGTGGTATTGATGACGCGGCGCACGTTCTCCTGCACGGTCCCGCGCATCACGTCCTGCGTGTCGTGCTCCTGCGTCAAATCAATCAGATCGCCCTGCAAACGCAACTTGATCTGCGTCTGCGTCGAGACTTCTTTGGCGTCGAGGGCGAGCAGCACTTCGTCGGTCGAAGCGAAGACACGCCCCTCGCCCTTCATGCCGGCGCGCTCGCGCGTCAGGTAATAACAGCCAAGCACGATGTCTTGCGACGGCACGGCGATCGGCTGGCCGGAGGCGGGCGAGAGGATGTTGTTCGACGACAGCATCAGGACCGCCGCCTCGATCTGCGCCTCGGGCGACAGCGGGATGTGAACGGCCATCTGGTCGCCGTCGAAGTCGGCGTTAAAGGCCGTGCAGACGAGCGGGTGAATCTTGATCGCCTTGCCTTCGACGAGCACCGGCTCGAACGCCTGAATGCCGAGGCGGTGGAGCGTCGGGGCGCGGTTCAAGAGCACCGGATGCTCGCGGATCACGTCTTCGAGGATGTCCCACACGACCGGCTCTTGCCGGTCCACCATCTCACGCGCCTGCTTGATGGTCGCGGCGTACTGCTGCTTCTCAAGCTGGTTGTAGATGAACGGCTTGAATAGCTCCAACGCCATCTTCTTCGGCAGGCCGCACTGGTGCAGCTTCAATTCGGGGCCGACGACGATCACCGAGCGGCCCGAATAGTCCACGCGCTTGCCTAAGAGGTTCTGGCGGAAGCGGCCCTGTTTGCCCTTCAAGGTGTCCGAGAGAGACTTCAAGGGGCGGTTGTTGACGCCGCGCAGGACGCGGCCACGGCGGCCGTTGTCGAACAGCGCGTCCACGGCTTCCTGCAACATCCGCTTCTCGTTACGGACGATGACCTCCGGCGCGCGCAACTCCATCAGCTTCTTCAGACGGTTGTTGCGGTTGATGACGCGGCGATAGAGATCGTTCAGATCGGACGTGGCGAAGCGCCCGCCGTCCAGAGGGACCAGCGGACGAAGCTCGGGCGGGATGACAGGAATCACGTCCAAGATCATCCAGTTCGGCTGATTGCCGGACTTGCGGAAAGAATTGACGACCTTCAGCCGCTTCGAATACTTCAGCTTCTTCTGCTGCGAGTTTTCTTCCCTCATCCGCTGGCGCATCTCGACGGCTAAGTCTTCGATCTGCACCATCGCGAGGTGTTCCTTGATCGCCTCGGCGCCCATCTTGGCGACGAACTGGCCGGGGTAGTCGCGCATCAGTTCGCGGTAACGCTCGTCGGTCAGGAGTTCTTTCTCCTTGACCGGCGCGTCGCCCGGATCGATGACGATGTACGACTCGAAGTAGAGCACCTTTTCCAGATCGCGCAGCGGGATGTCGAGCAGGTGGCCGATGCGGCTGGGCAGCCCCTTGAAGAACCAGACGTGCGAGCAAGGGCTCGCCAGTTCGATGTGGCCGAGACGCTCGCGGCGCACTTTGGCCTGTGTCACCTCGACGCCGCACTTGTCGCAGATCACGCCACGGTGCTTCATGCGCTTGTACTTGCCGCAGAGGCATTCCCAGTCGGTGACGGGGCCGAAGATGCGCGCGCAGAACAGGCCGTCGCGCTCGGGCTTGAACGTGCGGTAGTTGATCGTCTCTGGCTTGGTCACTTCGCCGTGGGACCACTGCCGGATCTTCTCGGGCGACGCCAAACTGATGCGAATGGCCTCGAAGTCGGGCGCCAGTTGCGTTTTATCCTGATGGAATCTGAACACGTTCTTCTCCTCGTAAGCAGTCAGCCGTCAGCAGTGAGCAGTAAATTCTTTCGTGGCAACGAGCGGTGAGCGGCGAGCTTTTCACTGCTTACTGCTCGCCGCTCACTGCTCACGTCCTTACTATCCTTCGACCGCGCCCGAGACGACGACCGGCTTGCCGACGCCGTCGCCGGACTCAGGGGCCGCGCCCTTCGGGATCAGTTCGACATCAAGGCAGAGCGACTGCAATTCGCGGACGAGCACGTTGAACGATTCGGGCACGCCGGGGTTGAAATCGGCCTCGCCCTTGACGATGGCCTCGTAGATCTTCGAGCGCCCGGCCACGTCGTCCGACTTGGCGGTGAGCAGTTCTTGGAGGATGTGCGCCGCGCCGTAGGCTTCGAGCGCCCAGACCTCCATCTCGCCGAAGCGCTGACCGCCGAACTGCGCCTTGCCGCCCAAAGGCTGCTGCGTGATCAGGCTGTACGGCCCGATCGAGCGCGCGTGAATCTTG
This sequence comes from Pyrinomonadaceae bacterium, assembly GCA_050748185.1. GTDB lineage: Bacteria > Acidobacteriota > Blastocatellia > Pyrinomonadales > Pyrinomonadaceae > JACCRA01. The sequence goes on along the minus strand of JBOGOY010000025.1, from coordinate 3,438 downwards.
TCGTCTACGAGGTGCGAGAGCTTCAGCATGTAGATGTAACCGATCGTCACCTTCTGCTCGAACGGCTCACCGTTGAGGCCGTCGTAGAGCACGGTCTTGCCCGACTCATTGACGATCTCCGGCAGCCCCTGTTCGCGCTGGTGATCGTTCGACCGGCGGATCATCTGCTTGATCTCCGGCTCGGTCGCACCGTCGAAGACCGGCGTCGCAAAGTGCAGCCCGAGGACGCGCGCCGCCCAGCCGAGGTGCGTCTCCAGAATCTGCCCGACGTTCATGCGCGAAGGCACGCCCAAGGGATTCAGCACGATGTCCACCGGCGTTCCGTCCGGCAGGTACGGCATATCCTCTTCGGGGAGGATGCGGGCGATGACGCCCTTGTTACCGTGGCGACCCGCCATCTTGTCGCCGACCGACAGTTTGCGCTTCATCGCGATGAAGACCTTGACCATCTTGATGACGCCGGGGGCGAGTTCGTCGCCCTGACGCAATTTAGAGATCTTGTCCTCGTAGATGTCGGTCAGAATCTTGACCTGCCGATCCGTGCGCTCTTCGTATTCCTTGACCTCGGCGGCCACGTCCACGCGCGTCGAGGCGAGTTGCGCCTTACGGAGCGCCTTCGGCTCGATGTCCTGCAACATTTCGCGCGTGATGGACTGCCCCTTCGGAATCCGCACTTCCTTGTCCACCAAGAGATCGGCCGCGAGTTTGCGCTCGACGAACAACTCGTAGATGCGCTCGTCGCGTTGCTCGCGCAGGATGCGGATCTCGTCCTCAAGGTCGCGCCGCAGGCGACCCTCCTCGGCTTCCTCGATGGCCTGCGAGCGCGAGTCGCGCTCTTGACCTTTGCGCGTGAAGACCTGCACGTCCACCACCGTGCCGTCGATGCCCGGCGGGCACTGCAAGGAGGCGTCCTTCACGTCGCCGGCCTTCTCGCCGAAGATGGCGCGCAGCAGTTTCTCTTCGGCGGTCAACTGCGTCTCGCCTTTCGGCGTCACTTTGCCGACGAGGATCGAGCCGGGCTTGACCTGTGCGCCGATGCGGATGATGCCGCTGTCGTCCAAGTCGCGGAGCATGTTTTCGCCGACGTTCGGGATGTCGCGCGTGATCTCTTCGGGGCCGAGTTTCGTGTCGCGCGCCTCGATCTCCAACTCCTCGATGTGGATCGACGTGTAATAGTCGTCCTTCACCAGTCGCTCGGAGACAAGGATCGCGTCCTCGAAGTTGTAACCGCGCCACGGCATGAACGCGACGAGGACGTTGCGACCCAAGGCCAGTTCGCCCTTGTCGGTGCAGGGGCCGTCGGCGATGACCTGCGCCTTTTCAATCCGCTCGCCCACGGCCACAATCGGACGCTGATTGATACAGGTGTTTTGGTTCGAGCGCTTGAACTTGGTGAGCGTGTAGATGTCGGCCGTTACCTCGCGCGAGATCGTGCCGTCCACGTTGTGGTCGGCCTTGACGATGATGCGCTCGGAATCGACGTAATCCACTACGCCGTCGCGCCGGGCTGCGACGACCGCGCCCGAGTCACTCGCCGTGACGCGCTCCATGCCGGTGCCGATGTAGGGCGCTTCGGCGCGCAGCAACGGCACCGACTGACGCTGCATGTTCGAGCCCATCAGCGCGCGGTTCGCGTCGTCATTCTCCAAGAACGGGATCAAGCTGGCCGCGACCGAGACGAGTTGCTTCGGCGAGACGTCCACATACTCGATTTCCTCGCGCATCGCGACGATGAACTCGCCGGCTTTGCGCGCGGCGTTACGCTCGTTGACGATCGTTCCGTCTTCGGCGAGTTCGATGTTGGCTTGGCCGATGACGTATCGGTCTTCTACCCAAGCCGTCTGATAGAACGGGTACGGCTCGTAGTCGGCCCGCTTCCCGTCTCCAGTGACCTTGCGGTTAGCCTTCTCGATTTCCTCCAGCGAGACGTGACTGCCCGGCTTGAGCTTAGTGTCGCCGCCGTTGATGACGCGCACGTATTCAACGACGCGCCCCTGCTCGACCTTGCGGTACGGCGATTCGATGAAGCCGAACTCGTTGATCCGCGCGAAGCACGAGAGCGACGAGATGAGGCCGATGTTCGGACCTTCAGGCGTCTCGATGGGGCAGATGCGACCGTAGTGCGTCGGATGCACGTCACGCACCTCGAAGCCGGCGCGCTCGCGCGAGAGGCCGCCCGGCCCGAGAGCCGAGAGCCTGCGCTTGTGCGTGATCTCCGAGAGCGGGTTGGTCTGGTCCATGAACTGCGAGAGTTGCGACGAACCGAAGAACTCGCGCACTGCCGCCGTGACCGGCTTCGCATTGATCAAGTCGCGCGGCATCGTCGTCTGCATCTCCTGCTGGATCGACATCTTCTCCTTGATGGCGCGTTCCATGCGGACGAGGCCGATGCGGAACTGGTTTTCAAGCAGTTCACCGACCGCGCGGACGCGGCGGTTGCCGAGGTGATCGATGTCGTCCGCGAGGTACTCGACCGGGTTGCGGCGCATCTTCAGCAGGTACGAGATGACCTCTACGAAGTCGCGCGAAGAAAGCAGCGGATCTTCGAGGCGCTCGCGCTCGGGCCGCCCCATCTTGATGTTGAACTTCAGGCGGCCGACACGTGAGAGATCAAACTTCCGCTCGTCGAAGAACATCCCCTCGAACAGGCGGTAGGCGGTCTGCACGGTCGGCGGGTCACCCGGCCGCATCTTGCGGTAAATCTCCAAGAGCGCGTCCACCGGTTTGCCGATGACATCCTTGCGAAGCGTGCCCGACAGGACGCCGCCCAAATCGTCCCGCTCGGGGAAGAAGACCGAGAAAGTCTGGACGCCCGACTCGGCGATCTCCTGAAGCTTGGCGGGCGTGATCTCGGTGTTGGCTTCCAAGAGCACCTCGCCCGTCTCCATGTTCACCACGTCGGCGACGGCGTAAGCGCCGTCAAACTGCTGCGTGTCAACTTCGACTTCCGGGACGTGACCCTTCCGCAATTCCCTGAGTGCCGAAGCCGTGATCTTCTTGCCGGCGCGGACGATCGCCTCGGCGTGCCCCTTCACCTTCAGGTCATGCTCGACCCTCATCCCGGTGAGTCCGCTCAGCCCTTCTTCCTTGATCTGCACGAACAGGCGGCCGCCCTCGACGCGCACCTCGTCCACGATGTAAAAGTCGCGCAGTAAATCCTCGTTCGTGTAGGCGGCGTTTTTGACCGCTTCTTCGAGTTGCGCGTCGCTGTGGAAAGCCTTCGGGTCGAACTGAGGGTTGAGCCACAGGCCCAGCGCGCGCAGGAAGATCGTCGCAAGGAACTTGCGCTTGCGGTCGATGCGGACGTAGAGCAGGTTCTTCTGATCGTACTCGAACTCGACCCACGAGCCGCGGTACGGAATGACCTTCGCGAGGAAGACGGGAGATTTCTCGAAGAAGACGCCGGGCGAGCGGTGGAGTTGCGAGACGATGACGCGC
>JBOGOY010000024.1:0-13351 GCA_050748185.1 Pyrinomonadaceae bacterium | reverse complement strand
CAAAGGCATCGGGATTGTCACCTGCGTTTACGGGTAGTGTTGCGAAAATTATTTTCAAGCGCATAAGGTCACCCACGACTCTTTCTCAGGCGGCCCTCTGAAAGAGCGAAGCAACGAACTTCGCCTGCCCCTTGTACATCACTTCCGGCTAACCTTTTGACCTGCCCTTTGTGCATCATGTGCATCGCTTCAATGCCTTCCAGAGTTCGTTCCGCCGTGTGGAACCTCTTGAAGCTTTGGGAAGCCTGCACCTTCTTTTTGATGAAGCGGTGATCCTGCTCGATCACATTATTGAGATACTTCACTCTCCTCAACTGACAATCTGATGGCAGTATCTTCTCGACTTGCGAGGAAGTGAATGCTTCCGGATAAGCTGCGTTCTTATCGACTGAGATGGAGAACGGGAGCCTCCTATGCTCCGCCCTCATCATCTTCTTAAAGAAGCGTTTGGCTGCCAGAACGTCGCGCTTTGCAGACAGCATGAATTCAATCGTTTGCCCCTCTTTATCCACGTCGCGGTAGAGATATTTACACGACTTCCCGACTTTGATGTATGTCTCATCAATACGATATGAGGTGCCGCTCATTTTCAAATGTTGTCTGAGGCGCTTATTGATTTCCGGAGCGTATCGCTGCACCCATCGATACACGGTGGAGTGATCGATGTCGAGTCCGCGCTCGCGCATCATCTCTTCGACATCACGATAAGAAAGCTGAAAGCGACAGTACCATCTGACGCAGAGGAGGATGAGTTCGGGCGGGTAGTGCCGCCATTTGAATGGAGAGGAATTGTGCTTCATAAGCGAGTTCGAGATGAAAGATGTAGAGAGCCTAAGGGCGGATTATACCTGAGAGGGCATTCCTGTAACACTGCCCATTCCGCTGCTGGTCTCTTACTTCGCGCAGCATTACTCGCGGCGAATGAACAAACCTATCGAGAGCATTCCGACGGAAGCGTTGACCGCGCTGCAACGTCACGCATGGGCGGGCAACGTGCGGGAATTGGAGAATTTCATCGAGCGTGCGGTGATCGTCACGCGCGGCACGCGCCTCGAAATCCCGCTCGCCGAACTAAAGACCGAAGTTCTCGCTCACGACGGCGGAAAGACTGCACATCACGCCCGCCTCGTTTCGATGGAAGAGATGGAGCGCACGCATATTGAGGAAATCCTGCGGCACACCAAAAATCAAATTGGAGGCCGTGGCGGCGCGGCGGAGATTCTCGCTCTGCCCGTCTCCACCCTGCGCAGCCGCATGAAAAAGCTCGGAGTCAAATACGCCCACTGAAGTTAGATTTAGGAGACGGGGAGTTCTGATGACGCGCACTTGCCAAGCCTCTCTCCTTCCGCTCTCGAATTCAGGTTAACGCAACTAACCTGATCGCGGTCTGCGCAACATTGGACGGATGATCGGAGACGAGCCGACTTGAATTTCACCGAGTACCTCAAACCCGTGCCGTTGATACAGTGAGACGTTTCGTGGGTTTGAGGATTCAAGATACGCAGGCTTGTTCTCACGGTCGCAACGCATCAGCGCGTGCTTCATCAGCGCCGAGCCATGACCGTTGCCCTGCCGGGCCGGATCGACGCCGATGAGCGGCAAATACCAATGCGGCTCGGTGGGATGGTAGCTCCCCATCCGCTCGAAGACGGCGAAAACCTCCTCCTGATTCTGTTCGGAAACTGTTCGCTTGAGCAGTGCGATCATCTCGTCTTCGTGGGGCTGTACATCAGGCGGAAGCCACAGCGCCGCCCCTGAGAAGCCATCAACGTAATAGCCGGTGCCGTGTGCAAATGCTTTTTCCCCGAACGCCCTCACCAAGTCGGGGAAATGCCTGAGATACTCACGCGGGTCTGGATACGACCAACGCGCAGCGGGGTCTGTGCTGAATGCCAGCACAACGACTGCGATGGCTTGCTCTTGATCAGACTTCGTTGCGGACTTGATCGGTATTGTCGTCATGGTCCTCCTCCGAATACGATAGGGTGTTCAATGTCGCTGGCCGGGTTAGCGAAATAATTGTTTGCCGAATTGTTGTCAGGCTCTTCCCTTGTGCGCCCAACACTCGTCATCAACAGCAGCGCGCACGCTCGGTTCGATGATAAAGGCAAGCTATGTGCGCGTCCATTCCATGCCTTTGTTAGAGATGTTTCGGGTGTTCGATGGCACGTCTTATGACCTTCTTCAGGGCTGCCACCGGAACCACATCTGACGCCTTGAAGTTGATACTGCCTTTACCCGTCTTGATAGCCGGATACTTTGCCTTGAACTCCGCGATGTGGTGCAGACCATTAGTGTATAGGGAAACACCTTCCTTCCAAACGCCGAGGGCGACCCATCCGGACTTCGCTCTGTACGTCGGAACTTGGTACGACAAAACGACTTCGGCATTTGGATAGAGTTCCATGATCAGCGCGTGAAGTTGATCGAACAGTGGCTTTCGTTCTTCCGGCACTGCGTCCAAGTAACGTCGCACCTCTTCGTTCATTACATTCCCCTTTCCAATAGCTCTAATGCTCGTGCTCAGCGGAGGCGAGGCTGTCCTCTGGATCACCTTGTTAAGCACTTGCGCGCAACACTTTGACGAGAGCGGCGAGTTCCTCGTTTTCGTAGCCCGCCGCCACAGCTTTCTTGAAGAAGTTCGAGGCATAAGTCGGAAACTCTGAGTTGATCTGTGCTTCTCGCGCCGTTCGCACGAGCCGATCTACAGCCTCGGCAGAGATACTGAGAGGGCTTTGTGATATTGCGAAGTTTCCCGTCTGGATGACTGCGCCCTCGTGTTTGAGAAACTCCCCGAAACTCGGTGCGATGTCGGCGACGATGGAGCCGTAGGTGTCCACGCCAAAGCCTTCTGCTTCGGAGATGAGCGCGCCATGAAAAAAGCCCAGCACCGAACCATAGACGTATGAGAGCGTCGCCAAATCCATCGCCGACGCTGCGCTAATCTTCTCACCCAGATAAGTCACGTTCCCGCCGAGGATATTGAGTAGCGTCTCACTCCGCCGGAATGCGCTTTCCGCGCCCGACACGAGAATGGTGGTGTCAGGCTTTCCCATCTGGTCAGGGGCCGCTTGAATGGCGCCGTCCAGATAGTCGGCACCCCGCTTCCGCGCCCACGCTTCGCTGTCTCGCGCCTCCTGCGGGCTACCTGTAGTCAACTGCACCAGAACTCGGCCATCAAGTGCGGAAGCGACCTCCCTCGTGCCGAGTATCTCGTTCGCCGCCTTGTAGTCGTGAACGCACACGACCACAAGGGTACTCGCGCGGACTGCCGACGAAGCGTTGGGAGCGATGACCGCTCCATCACGGACGAGCGGTTCGGCTTTCGCACTCGTTCGATTCCAGACGGTGACGCGGTATCCGTTGCCAAGCAGCAACCGCGCGATCGTTGAACCCATTGTTCCCATGCCGATGACTGATACTTCGCTCATACTCGTCTCCCCTTCACGCTTCGCCGGATAGCATCGCTGCATCGCGAAACAAATTCTTGATCGCGCTCTTCGATTGCGCTTGTTGACTCTGCCGAAACTCACGAACCCACGTGGCGACGGTGTTGCTCGCGTCGCGTGCAGAATCATTCGTCGCTTCCTTGGTGGCTAAAGCGGCATCCGCAGATTTTTCCCTTCGCTCTCTTACTTCACGTCTGATGATCTTAATCGAAGGCTTTACCTTCATGATGTTCCTCCTCGTCAGCCCGCTCCCCGTCTTCTGCTGCGGCGCACGTTCGGTATTTTGCCGAACTCGCACAGCAGTCCCGAACCGGTGATTCCCCGTATGGTTAACAAGATTTCTAAATCCACAGCTTGCTCGCCTTCATTGCAAGCCAGTGACCACATCTCAAGACGAGTATCTTGTAAGCATTAAAGTACTCATAGATAAGGGGAACCGCATGAGTCATCTGATGCGGCAAGAAGGACGAACGTGGCGAAGTCGCGGCGACATATCGTGCCGAAGGTGATATGTCGCATCCAATTCCTCTCCTTGCTCTCAACTGCACACCGCGACCGCGCTGGCTGAATAGCCTCTCTGGTCCTTTGCTTCTCAACAGGTTAACTCGCTTCACCGTTCCGAAAACGGCAATGGCTCGCTCGTTGCACAAGTGAGGAGGTATGCAGCGAACAAGACTTAAGTATTAACGGAAGTGATCAAATGAGTTTTCTATTTCTCATGCTTGCCTTCAGCATCTTGGCGTATATCCCACAATTCTTTTTAGGTGATCGTCAGGATCACCGAAGGGCTTTGCGGCATGGTATGGCTGGAGGATTTACCTTTACCGGCATCGATCATTTTGTGAACGCCGAGACGCGGTATGTGGCAATGATGCCAGACTTTTTAGACGGTCACGCGCTGCCACTCGTTCACTTTACCGGCGTTGCAGAACTCGCCGGGGCCATCGGGCTTGTTGTTCCGCTGGCAGCATACAAGGGGCTTGGCTTACCGAATCTACGAAAGTGGGCGGGCATTGGTCTCGCGATCATGCTTGCCCTACTGGTGATTGCCAACGTTAACGTCGCACTAAGAGGCGGCAGCGTCCGGGGGCTTGAATTCGGGGCTTGGTACTACTGGGTGCGACCCTTGTTTCAGCCGATCTTCATCCTCTGGGCGTTATATGTTTCAGGCGTCATATGGGATCGGAGCAGTGACCTTCGCGCGCGCCGCAAAGAAGTGCAGCGGAGGCTCATGAGAACACACGCCAACATCGGGTGACAGTTCAAGTAGAAGAGGCGATACCGGAAGACGCTCAAAGAACGCAACTCGAAAAGGCGAGGTCAAACTACTCTCCACGAAAGGCAGGTAGACGCCCCGTGAACATACAGAACGAAGAGAAGGTCGTGCGCTACGTCGAGCGCTTTCAGTCCGTCATTGCCAGCGACGGCTTTGCCGGATTCTTTCACGCAGACGCCGGAGATAACACGCAAGCGACGCTGAATGCACTGCTCATCATTGAGGCGATTGATGCGGCGGCGCTGCTCAGACGAGCGATGTGGATGTTCGAGGGCGGCGCGCCGCCGCGCGAGCAAATTGCGAGACGTGAGGCGCTTCGTCAAATCGGCGAAACCGAACGCTCCGTCCTGCGCCAACTCGACGAACGTTTCAGCCGCTCCAACGATGAACTGACGAGGTCGCTCGCTCGCTACTCACAGTCGCTTGAAGAGCGGTATTACGTCGCTTGGAAAGAAGACAAATGGGCGTTTTTAGCGCCAAACACGAACGCGCACGGACAGCACACGCGGCGACGTGGTTATATTTCTGATTTCTGACTCCTGTTCTTTTGTCTTCTGTTATCACTTCAAGCCAAGTTTCTTCATGCGGCTGCGTAGAGTGGAGACGGGTAAGCCGAGAATCTCTGCCGCGCCGCCTTTGCCTCCGATGACACCTTTCGTGTGGCGCAAAACTTCTTCGATGTGGCGCCGCTCACTCTCTTCGAGCGAGACGAGCTTTGTCTGACCGGCGTCAGGCATTGTGGCGTCAGCGGCAGCGGCTTCGCGCTGCAATTCGGCGAGCGGCGCTTGCAGCTCAGTGCCGCGTGTGAGGATCACGGCGCGCTCGATGAAGTTTTCGAGTTCTCGGATATTGCCCGCCCACGTGTGGCGCGTGAGCGCGGCCAGCGCCGTCGCGGGGATCGTCTCGATCCGTTTGTTCATCCGCCGCGCGTGCTTCTGCACGAAGTAGCTGATGAGCAGCGGGATGTCTCCGGCGCGCTCGCGCAGGGATGGCAGGTTCACGGGAAAGACGTTGAGCCGGTAATAGAGGTCGGCGCGGAAACGTCCTTCTGTGACCATCTGTTGTAGGTCGCGGTTCGTCGCAGCGACGAGTCGAACATCCACTTTCGTCGTGCGGGAACTGCCCAGCCGCTCAAACTCGCCTTCTTGCAGCACGCGCAGCAGCTTCGGTTGAAGTTCAAGGGGGATGTCGCCGATCTCGTCGAGAAAGAGCGTGCCCTTGTGCGCGACTTCAAAACGCCCGATCCTTTGCGCGACAGCGCCGGTGAACGCGCCTCGCTCATGCCCGAACAGTTCACTCTCCAACAGCCCGGTCGGGATCGCCGCGCAGTTGAGTTTGACCAGCGTGCGCTCGCGGCGGGCGCTCAGATTGTGAATGGCGCGGGCGAGCAGTTCCTTGCCCGTGCCGGTCTCGCCGCATATCAATACCGTCGAGTCGGTCGGCGCAACCGTCTCCACTTGTTTAAGAATGCGTTTGAGCGCATGGCTTGATCCGACGATCTCCTCGAAGTTGTACTCAGTGCGGATTTCATCTTCGAGGTAGAGTTTTTCTTCGGTCAGTTTGTGCGCCAGTTCGACGATCTGTTGAAAGGCGAGCGCGTTTTCGACGGCGATGGCAATCTGATCAGTGATGTGACTGAGCAGTTCGATGTCTGCCTGTGGAAACGTCTCTTCGGTCAGGCTCGCCACTGCCAGCGTGCCGAGCAGCCGTCCATGAGCGATAAGCGGGAATCCGCAGCCGGACTTTAACCCTTCATTCAAGAGACGGCGGGCATACTCAGAATCGAATTGCCGCTCGATGTCACGACGGGTCAGTGGAACAGGCCGGCGCGCAGCCAACGCGAGACCGGATGGAGCATCTGCGACGCGCACCGAGATGCCTTCTCGAAACAGCCCCTTGCCTTCGGTAAAGTTCAGCGCGTGAACTCGCAACTGTTCGCTCTCCGGGTCATAAAGAGAAAGGCTGATAAACTGATGCGGCATCACGCGGCGCATAGAGGTAGCGATGGCGTTCAGCAACTCCCGTAAATCGAGAAGGGAAACCACCGCATTATTGATCTCCAGCAGCAGCCGTAAGTGGTCGCGTTCAGCAGCGAGTTCACGGCGCGCGTCTTCGGCGCTCTCAAAGTTGAGCGCGTTGTCCACGGCGATGGCGACCTGCTTGACAACCTGCCGCATGAAATGGAGGCTGTCATCGTCGAACCCGTTCACCTCCTTACACCCGAAGCCCATTGCGCCTAAACGCCGCCCCCCCGAAGTCAGTGGCAAGACATAAAAAGACTTCATCCCATGTTCACGCAGCACCTCTGTCGTCCGCGGAAATCGCTTCTCCTGATCGATGTCGTGCACTATTAGGGGCGCTTGCGTCTGCCACGCATGACCCGCCGCCGTGCCTTCGACGGGCGCTTCCCAACCGGGTCGGGAGTGGGGCGCGCCGGGCGTCTCCCAGAGGTGCAGGCGCATCACGTCGCGCTCGGCGTCGTGGAGCAGCACGCTGATGTAGTCGAAGCTGATGACCGAGCTGAGGCGTTCCGCCAAGTCGTGAAACAGCACGCCGATGTCACGGTTGGAGATGATCGCCTCCGACACCGCGAGCAACGCGCCGTACTGCTCGGCGATTGATGGATACGTTGATTGTTGAGCCTTGCTCGCCATGGTTTTCGTGTGCTGATTTGGAAACTATTCCAAATCATGCGTCCGAGCCAAGGTTGGACAATGACAAGGGTTTTCACGAGACAGCGGGAGCCGTAATTCTTACCTCACGATACCAGCCGCACCGCCCGTGCGGTAGCTTTGATAGACCGTTCGTTGTCAGGCCGCCCGTAGTGTTACGACACTAGCTGCGCTTAAGTTCGCCTGTAGCCGAAGAGTTAACCTCCCGCGAGAGCGCCCCCAAACGAGGGCAGGTCACAGGTAAGCCGAGGGGCTGTGTCTTCGCCAAGGAATGAGTGCGCGCAGCCTGCCGTCGCGCAAGAAAATCCCCAACCAGACCAGCCCGCCGAGAACAATCGGGGCGAAAAATGGATCGCCGACGCGCAGATGGGTAGCTATTGCGCCGCCCAGATAGCCCGTCAGCAGAATGGCCCCGAGGACGGAGGTGCGCGGAATCGCGTAGATAACCGTACAGGCAATCTCGAGGAGACCGAGACCGGAAGCAAGACGCTCGTCATATCCGAGCCGGGTCATTTCCTCCACGACTGCGACCGGTTTCACCAACTTCATAGCGCCGCTGAAGAGCAGCCCCAGTACCGGCAGGGCGCTAATGATTCGTCCGGCCCAGACCCACTTCTTCGAGTGGGGAGCAGTTTGAATAGTTGCTTGCATTTGAGTAGCTGCTTCCATATGTGTCCTTTCGGTTTTGGTGTCCTTGTTCTTTCGTGACTGGACATGTCTCACGAACGCCGGGCCGAGACACGTTCGGTCGTTTACCCTATTTTTTGTCAGACTGGTAAGTGACGATCAAGACACCCGTCCTGGTCGTCTTTGAATCGACAAGGTTCAGTCTCTGCAGAGCGCGCCCGTCCTTGAAGAGACGCTTTCCGCCACCCACTACTACCGGGTGAATCATGAGGGTAAGTTCATCCAGAAGGTCGTTTTGCAGCAGGGATTCGACAAGTGTGGGGCTGCCTGAGACTCCAATGTTTTTGCCGGGTTGCTGCTTCAGCTTGGCGATTTCTTCCGCGAGATTTCCCTTGATGAGCGTTGAGTTTTTCCACTCAATCTTGTCGAGTGTCGTCGAGACGACGTACTTAGGTGTGTTGTTGATGTGGCTGGCATACGGTTCGTCCGTCGAAGTCGGCCAGTATGAGGCCCACTCCTGATAAGTTACTCGCCCGAGGAGGATGGTCTCCTCCGCGGCGATATGCGCCCCCATATGCGCCATCATCTCAGCGTCGAAGTGATCGAATTGCCATTGATCGGGAGATTCCGTGACGCCGTCCAGCGAGATGAACAGCCCTGCAACTACTTTTCTCATGTTAATTCTCCGACTGTTTGTTGGTCCTTATGTCAGGTGACTGAAGCGCTCGGACTTCGTCCACACCTTGAAGTCGCCTGACGTTTGAGTTAGGCAGCCTTCTCGCAACGGACGAAATCGCGCGCGTTTCTCGTGACCACAGAGACGATGGCGCAACGGCCCTTACTCAGTCGTCTCGACGCGCCTCTGCGGTACGAAACCGGAAGCGTAGTTGCCGTCATCGTTTCTTTGTCCGCGCGCATCTGAGCCGTGTTCATCCTCGCGCTGGCTCTTCGCTTTCTTGCCACTGATCGTGATGACCACGGCCCCGACGATCACCGCGGCGGCGGCCAGCGTGCGCGGAGTCATCTGCTCGCCGGCAACTGCCCAGCCGAGCAGCACCGCCACCACCGGATTGACGTAGGCGTGAGTCGAGGCGCGCTCCGGCGTCACGTTCTTGAGCAACCAAATGTAAGCGGTGAAGCCGACGAGCGAGCCGAACACAAGGAGATACCCCCACGCCAGCAGCGAGCGCGACGAAACGCTCCCCGCGTCAAACGTCGTCCACTCGCCGAGGATGCCGCTCGCGACCACCAGCAGTGCGCCGCCCACGAGCATCTGCATCCCTGCCGCCAATGGTGGTGAAACTGACCCCTCGACGCGAGCCGAGTAAAGCGAGCCTGCGGCCCACGACAGCGCCGCCACGACGAGCGCGCCCGCGCCCAACGGAGCGACAGCGCCCCCCGCCGCCGCCGCTCCGACCAACAGCAGCACGCCGACGAAGCCGACCGCGAGACCGGCGAAGGTTCTGCCGCCGGGACGCTCGCCGCCCGGAAGCGCCCAGTTGAGCGTCACGACCCACAACGGCTCGGTCGCAATCAGCAGTGCCGTGACGCCGGACGCCACGAATTGTTCCGCCCAGAAGACCAGCCCGTTGCCGACGAGCAGCAATGCCGTGCCGGTGACCAGAGCCGCGCGCCAATCCCTGTGTTCGGGCGATGCCGCGCCGCGCGCACGCGCCCAGATGTAGAGCACGCCCCCGGCGGCCAGAAACCCCGCCCCCGCCATCAAGAACGGCGGCAGCGTTTCGACCCCGACCCGGATGGCGAGGTACGTCGAACCCCAGATCAGATAGACCGCCGCAAAGGCCGCGACCACTAATAGCGGCGACGGTCGCCCACCCGTATTCGACTTCAACCCGACCTGATGTTCGATCTGTCCCATGCCTTCCCCTTCACCCTCTGCGACGTTCAAACTGCCGCTGTGGTAAATGCCCCGCCGCAATCCTTCGCGAGAGACGCTCGATGCTCCAATGTTCGATTGCTTGCACGGACGTGTTACCTCGCTCTCGCACGCGGCGGATTAGCTCTTTTGTACTCCTTCACGAACGCGCGCACGAAGTTCGTCCTCGGACTGCGTGCGAACGAACCGGCGAGTGATTCGCCTCTGAAACTCATCAGCAGGCGCACGCGCCCCGGCTCGATTATCTTCAAGACTACGCCCGTGCCCACCACGACCGGCGCGAGTTGCGACGCGACGACAATTGTGCGTCCACCGTCATAACCCTGACGGGTGGATACCCCGGATACGGGCGCAAACTCACTAATCCAAGTCAGCGCGCTCGGCACATGCAGCGTTTCGCTCCGGTAGATGAGGTGGACATCCGCCGCCTCCGGCGTCTCGATGATCTCCACCTGCGGGAGCCGCTTGACGAGTTCCTTCACAAGTTCAGCGCGCGCCTGCATGTCCGCGTCGGTGAAGATGAACAGCTTGACCACGCCATTCAGCTCGCCCGCTTGTCCATACTCAATGTTCGTCTGCTGAGCCGCCGTCGTAATGTTTATCAAAAGCAGAAAGATTGCGTTTTTAAGAATCCGTCGTACCATCGCTTTTACCTCCCGCACGGATTTTCAAATGAGTCGCTGTCCTCTGACTTATCATCTCGTTCCGCCATCTCGATGACACGCTGCACGAACAGATGAAGTCCCTCAAATGAGATATGCTGCTCGGCTCTTAACCGGCACAACAGGTGCGCGCTGTCGCTATCAAGGAAGCACAAATCAGCGAGGTCAAGCGTGACGCTCTTCCCGTAACGTTGCTTCATGTCCAGACAAATCTGTTCGATCAACTTAGCGTCTTCGAGCCGGAGCGTGCCTTCGACGCGCAGTGTCGTGCGCTTTGTGTCCGGCGTCGTAACTTCGGTGATGCGAGTCGGCATTTCTATCTTTTACGTAACTCGGTTCAAAGGTACCTTCGCGTCGCATTCACTTCGGCGACGGCTCTTTGTCTTCACAGACTCAGGGCAATAGCCTTGCCACACCGCTGCACAGCAGCTCTCTCCCGGCGGCAAGTTGTTGATCTGCTGTTAAGTAAGGGTTTTCGGAAGCAGCAAGAGCGCGGAGGCCGTAATGACGATAAACGCGAGGTTCGCGGCGACATATCGCTTCGGATACGACATGTCGCCGCAAGTGGAATTCATCCGGCCCGGCGTGCCGCGCCAGTTGACGAACACGTTGCCTTTGTTGAATAACGGTTTATGGCATCTCGGCGGCGCGTCTTGAAGTGTGGCTAGAGGCTTGCACTATGACGGAGATCTGATGTCAATGGCGGAGCGTAGGGTGTCGATCATTGAGGTGCTGTGGCTCGAAGAGTTTGCCACAGACCGGCGCACCGGCGGTGCGGGCGGAAAAGTAGTTAAGGTCGCGCACCAGAACAACTATTTTACCGAGCAGGTTTTTAACTTACCGGGAGGATCAACATGCCTGTCATAGATGTTAATGGTGTGGCGCTCAATTACCGTGAGCAGGGAAGCCGTGACCAGCGCACAATTGTCTTTACTCACTTGGTGGGGCTTTGGGATTCTGAAGTGTTTGCTCATCTCGTGACAGAACTCGAGGATGATTTTCATATCGTCATTGTTGACCAGCATGGTCACGGCGAAAGTGGTTATCGCACACCGCTCACGCTCGAAGAGATGACTGCCGACTACTATCAACTGCTGACTAAGCTGAGTCTCTCGGAGGTGATTTGGGTGGGCTACTCCATCGGCGGCATGATTGGAATGCGTCTCGCGCTTCAGCACCCGGAGACGATTGGTTCGCTCATCCTGATCGCGACGAACGCGCGAGTTGATCCGCCGCCCTTGCGCGAGCAAACCGGTCAACTCTGGGAGATGTTTCGCGACGGTCATGGAGTGACTATCGCCGATGCCGCGCTGCGATTCTTCTTCGCGCCCGCAACGTACAAAAATCAGCCACAATTGGTTGAACATGCTCGCCATAATCTGATAAGTCATCAAAATGTCGCCGGGGTTTTTGAGGCGGCGCGCGCCGCTCTTCATCGAACCGACATCAGCGACCAAATCCACGCGATTAACGTACCCACACTGGTGATTGCCGGAAAATATGATGTGACGGCGACCCCGGCAGAAGCAGAACTGATGGCTTCGCGCATCCCGCACGCTCAACTGGCGGTCGTAGACGGGGCCGGCCATCTGGTCGTCATCGAAAAACCGCGCGAGGTCGCAAGGCTGATCGGCGAATTCCTTCAAGGAGGAAAATCTGATCGTATATTCATCGAATAGGAAGGACGAGACACATGTTAAAGTTAATCCGTGGCCGAACCATCTAATAACTCAATAGAGAGGGATTCCACGCGCTTATCGCCCCGTACCGGAGAGGGGATAGTGATCGACATCGGGACCGGGGACGGTCTCTTTGTGTACAGTTGCGCGCAGAAGAATCCGCGGAAGTTCTACATCGGAATCGACGCCAATGCTCGTCCGCTGGAAAAAGTGTCGGAGAAGATTCATCGGAAACCGGGTAAGGGCGGACTGCCGAATGTGCTATTTGTCCAGTCGTCGGTTGAAGACCTTCCGTCTGAGTTAAACGGCGTCGCCGATGAAGTACATGTTCATTTTCCGTGGGGCAGTCTGCTCGGTGCAGTGGCGACAGGGGACATGGTTGTACTCGGTAATCTGCGGCGGGTGTGTGCTGCGGGAGCTTTGCTGGAAGTAATTATCGGGATTGATCCGGAGCGGGATCGAGCGGAGATGGAACGACTGTGTTTGCCATCTCTGTCTATTTCATATGTAGATTCAGTTCTTGCCCGGATGTACCGGGAAGCGGGATTTGAGGTGATAGAAAGAGGTGTGCTGACTGAGTCGGAGTGGGGAAAAGTAGAGACATCATGGGCGAAGCGGCTGCGAGGGAATATTAATCGGTCAGTGCTCTACATCATCGCGCAGGCTGTAGATAGCGAAGGTGTTAACTCGACCGCCGCCTAACGACGGAGTTGACGTGGGGCGAAACCGAATACACGCAAGCTGAAAGAAACCACGCAACGCGATAACAAAGTCGCTGTTTCGCCCTCACGTCCAATAACTTGTTCGGTTTGTCTTCGCTTTCACCACGCCTTCCGTAGCCAGCCGCCAACTTTGTTTTTAACTCGCCCGCTCGAAAACGCGGCAGCGCGTCAACTTTATAAAATTTCAACTTTCATTTCAAGCAAAAACCGCAATGACCAAGCCGACGCTCGCCAAAAGCTGCGTTCAGTTTTTCGCGCAACTTCAAAAACGCGAAGCGCGACAACTTTCGACAAAGGCAAGTTTCGGTTTTGCGTGAACCGTTCGCCGCGCCCGTTTGCCAGCCCGGAAGCTCGCATTTCAAAGCGC
>JBOGOY010000023.1:0-13424 GCA_050748185.1 Pyrinomonadaceae bacterium | reverse complement strand
TTGGGTGTAAGATTGAGTCACAGCGTATCCTTTCTGTCGGCGTTGATGCGCCGACGGCAAACTGGGTTTATAGTTCACCAGCAAGGATACGCTGTTTTCTAATTTCCACACATTCTGATACTACCTCTTGCCAATCTCTATTTGGTCGAGAAACCAGAATCGCTGCTGTGCAAAAGAAAGCGGTAGTTAGCTGTCACGTGCGACGGGCAGTATGGGCAGAGCCTGCTGACCAGAATCTGCATGACGGACCGCCTCGATCATCTCGGCAAGTCTCGCCACGGTAGATGACTCGAAAAGGCTGCTCAGCGGCAACTCTACTTGTAACTTCGCACGCACCCAAGAGATGACCTGCGTCGCCGACAAGGAGTCCCCACCCAACTCGAAGAAGTTGTCATAAATGCCTACCCGCTCTACTCTCAGTATCTTCGCCCAGATCTCTGCCACTATCTCCTCGATTGGGTTACGCGGTGCCACAAACGATTCTTCCAACTCCGGTCGTGCTTGGTCAGGCATCGGTAGTGCTCGCCGATCCACCTTTCCATTGGGCGTCAGTGGCAACGCTTTCAGCTCCATGAAAACGACCGGTACCATGTAGTCAGGCAACACTTGCCTCAGATAGCGGCGTAGCTCCCCCACCGACGCCGTAGTCTCCGGCTCGGGGACTACATAGGATACCAACCGCTTCTCGCCCGCCATATCCTCTCGGGCGACAACGACCACTTCGCGCACCGACGGGTGCTGCATCAGGACGGACTCGATCTCTCCCAACTCGATGCGGAAGCCGCGAATCTTCACCTGATTATCTATCCGACCCAGAAACTCAATGTTGCCATCCGGCAGATAGCGCGCCAAGTCGCCTGTTTTGTAGAGTCGAGACTCTGCTGCCGTATTGAACGGGTCGACGATAAACTTTTCAGCAGTCAGTTCTGCTCGGTTCAGATAGCCGCGCGCTAAACCATCACCACCAGTGTATAACTCGCCCGGTAAGCCGACGGGCAACACCTGTAAGTGCTCGTCCAGAATGTAGACTGTGGTATTTGAAACAGGACGACCGATTGGTGCCGAACCCCCTATCTGCTGACCACCTCTCATTGAGTAGCAGCACGTGAAAGTCGTGTTCTCTGTCGGTCCATACCCATTAATTAGCCAATGCCCTTCTTCTAGCTGTTCGAGCACCTTCTCGACATGCGCCACGGATAGTACATCCCCCCCGGCCAGCAACTGCCGCACACCTCTTAAAGACTCAATATGGTAATCCACCATCTGGTGAAAAAGTCCGGCGGTCAGCCACAGTATAGTCACTTGAAAATGCTCAACAACCGCACTCAATTCTTCCAAAGTATG
Source organism: Pyrinomonadaceae bacterium (assembly GCA_050748185.1). Taxonomy (GTDB): domain Bacteria; phylum Acidobacteriota; class Blastocatellia; order Pyrinomonadales; family Pyrinomonadaceae; genus JACCRA01. The sequence goes on along the minus strand of JBOGOY010000023.1, from coordinate 12,080 downwards.
CGCCTCAGCCGATATCACTACCAGCCGCGCTCCATTGAGCAAGCAGCCCCAAATCTCAAAAGTTGAAGCATCAAATGAGATAGGGGCAAGCTGGAGAAAGACTTCTTGTTCGTTTATTTTGACATAGTTAGTTTCTTTTACTAATCGCACTACTGCGCGGTGAGGGATGCAAACTCCCTTCGGTCTGCCGGTCGAGCCTGAGGTATACATCACATAAGCCAACTTTTCTGACGACGTAGCATAGGGCAAATTATCTGTGCTCTGCTTTGCGATCTCCTTCCAGTCAGTATCGAGCCGGACTACGCTTAATTCATGTTTGGGCAGACTTCCCGTCAAACTCTCTTGAGTTAAGATCACAGGTACATGTGCATCCTCTAACATAAAGGAGAGCCGCTCCTGTGGATAAAATCGGTCTAGTGGCACATAAGCTCCTCCAGCTTTAAGTATCCCCAGAAGCCCGACTACCATCTCTATTGATCGCTCGACGCATATACCGACCAACACATCCGGCTTGACCCCTAGCTTTTGCAGATAGTGGGCAAGCTGATTTGCTCTTCGGTTCAGCTCACCATAACTGAGATATTCGTCTTGATAGACGAGTGCGACCGCTTCGGGTTTGCGCTCTGCCTGTGCCTCAAACAGCTTGTGGATACACTGACTTCGTGGATACTCAGTTCGGGTATCATTCCATTCTACGAGCAGTTGCTGACGTTCCTCATTTGTCAGCAGCGGTAAGTCAGCAATGCGTTGGTCGAATTTTTCGGTAATGCCAAGCAGAAAAGTGGTGAAGTGGATGATTATCCGCTCGACACTTGTCTTTCCAAATCTCCCTGTGTCATATACAAAATGACATCCTGATCCATCCTTCAGAATAACTAAGCTGATCTCACTCTGAGCCGTCGCTTCGTACTGATCTAATTGATTGACCTCTGCCAAGGTAATCGGCAGTGTGAACTTGCCACCTGCCTCTGATGCCCGACGCAGGGAGGGGTATCTTCTGACCACGTCATTCACGTAGCTCTTTTGGCGTCGGACCAATTCCACTTCCTGCTTCACAGCATAAACAAACTCCGCAAAACTCTGCGAATAATCAACGTTAATCCGTAATGGCACGTCTAATGCAAATAACTTGTTCAAGCCCTCCGTTTCTCCTTGCAAATCCGTGCTTCTAAACCCCAAATCAAAACTCCAAACACCTCCAATTCGAGCCAAATAAGCTCCGAAAGCAGCAAAAAGGAGTTCGCCTGTGCTCAATTCCTGATTCTGATTTTTTAGGAAATCTAGTGCTTCGTCCGGTATCGGTATCCGCACTCTTGCATAAGCTACAGCCACACTCAGTGTTTTATCATTGCTGACCCAAGGCAACGTCATAGGCTTTAATGATGCGAGCCGCCTTACCCAAAAAGCCTCGTGCTTACAGCTTGTTGTGTAAAGTGCCTCAATGCGTTTCACTTTTTCAGCATCTGCATCTCTAAATTGGTATCCTTTGTGAAGGCTAAACCTCGCCACGAAATCAGAAATGGATAGGGATTGACCGTCGAGCGTTATGACTTTGTGCAAGGTGATATCGAAATCTAGTGTGGTTATCTGAAGAGAATCGTCGTTTATCTTTGTAATGGTTCCGGCAGGAGTTTGGGGCACTGAATCGAGAATTCCTATCTCGGGGATGATGAAGAAATCATTCTCTATAAGCAGCTTCGGTACACCAAGGGGGTTGGTATGCGCTCCAAAGTCTAATGCTCTGATTAAAGCATGGAGATCATATGCACTACGGTTCCAAGAGAGAATGCCTTCAGTCGGAATTCTTTTGAATCGGCTAAAGAAAGTACGCTCGTCGAGGTTTTGCTTTCTCGGAGATACCCGTTCGTAAGAGAGGTCAGCGACTAATTCAGCGAACGAATGGATGGCAGCCTCGTAGCACTTCACGTTAAGGGTAAAGGCACTCTCATCGTCAACAATCTCGAAACAGCGTTGCTTCAAAATATCGCCCGCATCGACTAAATCGCTGACTACATGCCATGTGACGCCGTGACTGGTTTCTCGATTCATGAGTGCCCAAGATGTGACATGCGTTCCCCCATATCTTGGGAGAGGAGCGTCGTGATAGTTGATGGCAAACTTGCGTGGAATCTCTAAGATCTCTTTGGGTAGGATATAAGCGTTGACGATGCTGAAAAGATAGTCGAAAGGTTCTTGGCTAAAAAATCTTCTCAGATCATCTGTCGGCTCAATATGAGAGATCCCTCTTTCTTGCGCCCAATGATTGACTAATTTATCAGCGGAGACGATTCCGCAAATCTTGTGACCTTGATGCAAAAGGATGTTGGCGCAATGTGTAACTAGGGTGCTCTCTCCGATGATAAAGCAAGTGAATTTAGTGGGCGTCTGCATGGATTTCTGGGATGTGCCGCGAAATTTATTTTTGGAGCGAGAATTCTTCGACTGCATTTAGTTATGGGACGATCTGAAACAACGGAGCAACGGTTCTGGTGCAAATAGCAGGTAACTATTCAGGTTCTTCTAAGCCGTCGAGGATGAGTGGCTTACCGGCAAAGGCGTGTTCCAAAGCGGTGAGTGTCGAGTATCCCTGCTTGCGTGCTGTGGAAAGATAAGAACGGATGCGGCAGAACGCGAGCGTGTCCAGAAGTTTGTGTAAGTGATCGTCATTAGAGAACAGGCATCCTATCCTCGAAGAGAATCGGAAAGCGATTCAACGCTGCCTTCCATTCCTTGATGGGCATCGTCCACTTGCGCGCGATGTTCTGTAGCGCCAGGTAAAGTAATTTCAGCGCCGCCTCATCCGTCGGGAACGAGCCGCGATTCTTGATGATCTTCCGCAGACTCATGTTCACTGACTCGATGGCGTTCGTCGTGTAAATGACCCGCCGAAGGTCTGCCGGGTAAGCAAAGAACGGCACGACCCGTTCCCAGTTGCTGCGCCACGACCGGCTGATGGTCGGGAACTGCGAGTCCCACTTCTCGGCGAACTCTGAGAGATGCAGTTCGGCCTCTTCGCGCGTCGCGGCCCGGTAGATTCTCTGCAAGTCTGCGGCTACTTTCTTGCGTTGTTTCCAGCCGACATAGTTCAAGCTGTGCCGCACCAGATGCACGATACAGAGTTGAACTTGTGCTTTCGAAAAAAACAGTTTCGATGGCTTCGGGAAAACCCTTGAGTCCATCCATACAGGCGAAGAAGATGTCTGAGACGCCCCGGTTCTTCAACTCCGTCACGATCTGCAACCAAAACTTCGCGCCTTCCGGGTCTGCGATCCAGATGCCGAACACTTCCTTAATGCCGGAGAGGTTGACGCCGATAGCAAGATAAATCGCCTTGTTGCGAATGTGCGCCCCGTCGCGCACTTTAACCTGCAAAGCATCGAGATAAAGAATCGGATAGAGCGCGTCGAGCGGTCGGTTCTGCCAGACTTTGACCTCTTCGATGACAGCATCTGTGACGGAAGAGATTAAGGCGGGCGAGACTTCAACGGTCGTGTCTCACAATTTATGCTGGTAAGCATTCAGGTGATTGACAGAGAGCTTAATGACCGCCGCGTGCATCTCCGCAGACTTCGAGAAACAGATCGTGCGGCGGTGCTGTCGCTTCAGGTGCGTCCTGAACTTTAAATTGTGCCGCTCAATATTGAGCGTCTCCGCCTTGCTGCTCGTGTGCCGCTCGGCGGGCAGCAGCTGGGCGTAAGATGGCCAGTCGTCGGTGTAAAAGTTTTCGACCGCGCAGGCGGCAAGTTTGCCCTTAAGTTGGCGGCACGACTCGTCGGTGCGCCGCCCCAAGACGTAAGCCGCGATGCGCGTCGTCGCGCAGTTAAGACCATACCAGCACCAACCCTGCTCGGACTTTTTCTGGATGAATGACCAGAACTCATCGATGTCGAGGTCTTTGCTGCGCGGCGGCACACGCGGTTCAGCTACTTGCGCCGCCCGCTCACGAATCGTTTCCATCACGGTCTGCGTGCTGATCGCGAGGACGCGCGCGATGTCACGGATGTCACTACTGTTCATGGTCATAGGCACGATCAAGTCGCGCACCAACTTGAGGCATCCTTGATCGGTGTAGGAGGTGATGAACTGCCGTTGGCACTCAAGGCAGCGATGCTTTTGTTTCTCATTGGCGGTTGTGCCATTCTTCTTGACGTGTCGCGAGGCACAGCTCGGACAAGTAACTTCTTCGTAGCTCACACCTCGAAGAATAGCTTGTCCGAGCCTTCATTTCACCTCAGCATAAATTCTGAGACACGACTGAACTATCTAGCCATCATCAAAAGTGCGGGAGTTCCAGAGTGAACCTCACGCGCATCAGGTGCTCCTCGTACAGCACTCCGTCTTCAGACCGAAGCCCGCCGAGTACCATTTCCCATCGCGGCAATTCTTCGAGCGCCCCGAACAGCGCGGCGTAGAGCAGCGGCGCATCCTCCTCGGCGGACAATTCACGGATTCTGTAATCAGGAGCCACAAGCGCTTCCATAACACCCTCCTTGCTGAAGCTCGACCTAAACCGTGTGAGCCGTGAGGAATCGCACGATTATACCCAACCCACATCGAGAAAGAAGCGGGCGGCAAATTCTGTTCATTACAATCTGGGAAGGGGGCTATCCAGTGATAGTAGTTCAGACCGAGAACCTCTCCAATTTAATCAATACCGACCGCGTGCGTACAAGCGTGCGCCGACTCTTTCAGAACGACATCGCCAAGTGTCTGTTAGAGTTGTTCTAGAACAGCCAACGCGCTCGTGCGACGTGCGTTGAGATTACCACCAGCGAAGAAGGCTTCACCTACCGCGACGACGGGCATTGGCTACTCGGCGGAGTCGAAGGCTTCCACACGCTGCTGAAGATCGCCGAGTCGCACTTCGACAGCCCGCACCTAGCGGATCAAGACCCGATGGGCTTAGGCATTCACGCATTGTTGGCGCACGATGCAATCAAGCGCGCGACCTTCACCTCCGGCAGCTATCAACTGACGCTTGAGACGAAGCGGTGGTGGATAGACCGCCACTATTACACGCATTGGTACGAGCGACTCGAAGAGTTGGGGGAGAAGGTCACTGGCTTTCGGGTGGAAGTCAGCGCGGACGCGAAGCTCGTCGCCTCGCTCAAGCAGGCGCTGACCAATTCCACTTACCAGTGGCGCCGGACTGGTCCGGCGGAAGGCTATGAAGGGTATCTTGAAATCACGCTCGACGGGCAGAAAGTCAATACGAGTCTGCCTTCAGTGGGCAAGAGTAGAACGACCGCTGATTGAGACAACGTACAGAGGCTCACACCTGACTATCGGTTTCCACAGCGAGTACGGAAGCAAGAACTCCAGCGTCAACTGGTACGGGCAAGTCATTGAAGTTGATTTCTATTCCGGCTTCAAATTTCATCTTGATGTACGTTCGGGTGACCCGCCAATCCGTTGTCGCCGACGCGCCGCGGGCTGATCAAAGACGCCGCATACGGCGGGCTGATAAGATTCGTTAAGGACGAGTTATTCCACTTTATCTTTAATCTTGAGAACCGGACGAAGATCAAGCCGGAGTGTGTCGCTTCACTTTTCCACATGGACACTGAGCGTGCCCGCCACGACTCTCCTTACCTTGTCGCCGCCGAACTGCTGCCTGTTGAGAACCCTTCATCATTGGAAGACCTTGACTGCTGGGGTGAGAGCGAACTCTTCACCTACGACGCGGTGCCGCGACTCTTCGAGGAAGGTGTGATTGTACTCAGAGAAGACAGAGAGACGGTCGAGAACGAACACGGATTATCGTCGTTCATCAGGATGGTCGGGAAGTGCCACACGCTCAAGCACGGCGACCGCGCGCGGTTGGAAGTAGAGCGCCTGTGGTGGAGACCCGGAAAACTCATCCGCAACTTCTTCCATGAACCCGGCGAGTGGGGCATCGCCACTGCTGCTGATAGCCGACCGACCGAATGGCGCGCGGTTAATAAGCTGCCGGTCTTCACGTTCACGGATGCGTCGAACTGGGAAGTTGACGCGATTGACTGGACAGTTGGCACCCGTGACATCGTGGCGTTTTTGCGCGGCAAAGCGTGGGCTGGTTTCGACCCTGAATCGGACGAGCATGATCGGGACGAGATGCAGCTTTGCTTTGATGAATCCATTGATCGCCTCCTGCGCGAGATCATCGGCAACTGCGTGCCCGTGAAGTTCAACATCTACGAATTGCAAGCCTTCATGCCGACGAAGGAAGCGCACATCCGAGAGGTGCGCTATCACTACCCGGATGAGAAACACACCGCTCCGCACGAGGTCACAGCGACGAACGCGCGCGGCGAAGAGGTGCGGCTACGATTCTTATAAGAGGATTCGACGATGAGAGAAAACCCTTGAAGCGGCGCGAACGCTGACGAAGGAAGAGATCAAGCGCGCGGCAACGCTGTCCCTCCACACCTACGCCGGAGCTACCGCCGACGGCATGAGGACGTGCATCTTTCGCAAATGATCGCCGACGCTTTGCACAAACTGGACGAAAAGACTGCCTGAAGAGTCTTATTAGGGGTAAGAGGAAGGGTGGCGCCCAGCCCGGGATTCAACACCCAACTCGCAAGACTCTCTCGTCGCGCTGTCTGACCTTCGGGGCAAGATTGACAACGAAGTGATACCGCTAGGGATGCACCTCGGCCTCGAAGACCCGGAACTGATGCAAGCTCTGGAAACTTTGAGCAAGCGCATCGAGAAGCATTTCGCGCGCTAGCGTTTAGTCAACGAGCCGCGAAAAGATCAGTTGCGAAAACTGAATCGGTAGGATAACGGTGATGGTGGAAGGCAAGAGGAGGAAACCAACATCTATGTGAAGTTGCCCGTCATTACCAGCTTGTCATCTGCTGAGAAGTTGACGTAAAGGTTACGGCGCAAGTTCCCGGCTTTGTTTCAAGTTTATCAGGGGGGAAGGATATGCAGCGGACACACAGGATCACGCCGTTCGTTTACGGCTACAGCGTCGGCATTTGCCTCATCGCGGTCGTCGTTTGTCTGATGTCGCTCGCCTCATTCATTGAGGCCGTCTTCAACTTGAGCGACCCGCTTCACGCGCGGGACGAGTACAGCTTCGGCTACTACGCTCAGCCGAGCCTTGCATCGTTTGAAGCTTACAGACTGGATGTCGTGCGCGGACCGAGCAGAGAGTCGGCAGGGGCAAACAGAGAGTCGCCCAGACCGCTCACCCCGCAGGAAGAAGAGGCGCTGCCCAGAATGTATGAGGCGGCGAAGGTAGACCGGATACAGACGGTACGTTTGCAGGCGTACCGCTCGCTGACGGTCAGCAGTTTATTCATCCTCATCAGCGCTATTCTTTTCGTGACACACTGGAGGTGGATGCGACGAGTGACGAGAGACGAACTGAAGCAGGCTGTGGATCATGAAGGCTAAAGACGGGCGAGCAGTGCGGGATTAACTGCGCTATAGTAAGAATCCGAAAGCCGTACCCTATATCAATCTTTTTGGTAACAACTTGCAGACGCTCAAAGTCCGATTGAGTACGATCAACAATGATGGGTGCTTCACCCTCGTGCCGATCGCCAAATGCAAAAAGATCGACGCTTATGCAGGTGAACCCGTCAAAGGGAAGCGTGTCACTTTCCGAATTATTTGGCGTAGAACTTTCGGCGCTATTTGGCATCTGGAGTCTTCTTCGACCTGCGGTTTAACGCTGGCTTCTGCGGGTTCGCAAGGCGGTCTTGGGCTAACAGACGTGACACGGTGGCTGGGTGGATTTTGAACAGCCGTGCGGCGTCGGCCGCTGTCTTCTCGCCTCTGGAGACCATCCGAGTGATCTCGGCCTGTTGTTGCGGCGTGAGTTTCGGACGGCGTCCACCGATGCGTCCATCCCGATGGGCGGCCTCCAGCCCGGCCTTGGTCCGTTCCCGCAGCATCGCCCGCTCGAATTCAGCAAAGGCTCCGACCATCTGCATCATCATGAGCCCGGCCGGCGTGGTTGTGTCGATGGCTTCGGTCAAGCTGCGGAATCCCACGCGCGCTTCCCCGAGCCGCTCCATGATGGTGAGGACGTCGCGCAGCGAGCGTGACAGCCGGTCGAGCTTCCACACGACCAGCACATCACCTGTGCGTAACTGATCGAAGGTCGTGTCTCAGATTTTATGCTGACCGCGATTTGAGCTTTGTAATTCGCGGCTTTCACGAGGCCCAGCATAAATTGTGAGACACCACCCAATCAGGTTCAGCAATTCGGCCGGCAGTGTCGGCATCAGAAAGACCTCTCTTGGCGGAGTTGTCTTCCTCAGCTTACGCGGCCTGCCGTTACTTTTTCAAAGACCTAAAATGGATGAAGTCGAGTTATAACGGCTTAACGTTCTTTGCATCAAAAGCGCGGAAGAACGATAGCTCCGAAAATGTTGCTCACGCTGCCCCGAAAAACGCACTACATCACGTCGGCGATGACGAACGACGGTTTTCTGAGGCAGCCTCGCCCCAACTTCGAACAAGGCCTTCTCGACGAGCGTACCGAGCACCGTGGTCACCCTACCAGTAGGCGTTATTTGCCAAAACTATAAAGCGCGCTGCGAGTCCTAATGTAAACCCGCCCGTCTGCAATCGCCGGTGTTGCGAAGACCTCATCGTCCAACTCGTTTACCGCGAGTACCTGCCAATCACCTGCGGCCTGCAACACAGACACCTGACCACCTTGGCCGACCAGAAAGACCTTGCCGTCGGCCGCCACCGGCGACGCGAAGTATTTATCAATAGCACCATGCAGGCGGCCTTGCTTGATCACATTACCGGTCGCCGGATCAAACGAGAGCAGAATCCCGCTGTCATTGACCATATATAGAACGCCTTTGTAGAGAAGTGTTGAAGGAACTTGCGGCACCGGTCTCCGATAGCGCCAACGAATCGCAGTCGCTGTTTGATCGCCTTGTCCTCCCAGTCTGATGGCGAGCAGGCCGTTCTCTGAAGCCATCATGCCGCGGAACACTTCCCAATCCTTCGCGTTCAACCTCTCATCGCGGTCCATGTCGAACGCCTCGAAGGCGGAGTTCAACATCTTGTCTATCCTCTCCGTGCCCGTGACCTCCGACTTCGCGATTAACTTATCGTTATTCTTATCGTATCTCGCCCATGCCTCTTCAAAGGGGATCGTGCTGATTTGCTCTCCGGGTTGATTCTGCGGGAAGCCCCAGCCGTTGATGTACACATATTCTCCATCGCTGCTGGCAATCGATTTCATCTCGCATGCCAGGCCGCGCACCCACCAAACTCTTTTGCCATCCGCGACCGAGTAAGCCGAGAGCTGGAACGACTCGGGAATAACAATCTGCTTCGGACCCTGCTTCGGTTGGAAAATAATCGGCGTCGAGTAGCCCGAGATGACTGCGGGCCGGTCAACCTTCCAACGCACGCGCCCGCTCGTTTGATCGACCGCGATCAGGTATGAGCTGGGACTGTCTTGATCGACGGGCAGGATCACTTTGTCATCAACGAGAATGGGAGACGCCCCGAATCCGTAGAACATATTGAACGGCCCGAGCGGGAGCCGCCAACGCTCCCTTCCGGCACCGTCGTAAGAAACCAACCCGAACTCCTGAAAAAAGACGTAGACATTCGTGCCGTCCGTGACGGGGCTCGGCGAGGCAGGATTATTGACGTTCTGCAATCGGCCCTCGCGCGAGCGCGGCACTTCTCGCTGCCACAGCAGCTTTCCTGTCTGACGGTCAAGACAGATAACCAGGAGCTGATGATTCTTCTCGCGGGCGTTCCCCTTTGTGCTGACTGTTGATTGCTGACTGCTGATTGCTACTTCCTTGGCGTAGGCAGTGACGAACACACGATCTCGCGTCAGCACCGGCGAAGAATGGCCAAGCGGCAGCGGCGTCTTCCAAACTACATTCTTCTCAGGGCCGAACACTTCCGGCAGCCCGGTCGAGACGGAAACGCCGCTCCCGTTCGGTCCGCGAAACTGTGGCCAGTCTTCGGCGACCCCGCCTGTCGCAGCGAACGTCGCGAGCGTCGCGACCAGCGGCGCGATCAATAGGACACCGATTGTGTTCCTTAACTTCAACACCTTCCTGCGCGAGTTTGTCCTGAGAGAGCGAAAAGTTTTGTTTAGCACGCGAACCGTCCTGGTGAGAGCTTGCAAAAGCGAGCACGATTCTAATTCAAGCGTGGCGCAAAAGAAACGACGCACCCGTGGGACACTCAGGACGCAGGGTCGTCCAACGCGCGCGTCATCTCGATCATCGTCCGGCGGAACCCCATGTTCGCGAAGAGCCGCTCTGCGCCGCCTCGTTCTGCTCGGCGGTCAGCACCACGCGGGGCACGCCGCGCGACCTGAAGAGCGCCAGCGTGGCATCGATGAGCAGCCGGCCGACGCCTCGGCCGCGATACTCCGGGTCGATGATGACGTCGTGCAAGACGCCCGCCGGCCCGCGGAGGGCCATGTAGTCGTACCCCTCGACGGCGGCGTATGCGTAGCCGAGCATGTCCCCGTTGTCATCGGCGACGAGGACGGCCATGTCCGGGTCTTCTAGCTGCGCGCTCATGAAGGACGCATAGTCCGCCGGCGCACGGCGCCTCGCGGTTAGGAAGCGCCGCGGGTCGAAGTCGTAATGCTCCTCGACGAGAAGCGCGCCGAGGCGGCCGATCCATGGCAGGTCGGCAGGCGTCGCGCGCCGGACGATAGGCCCAATCCGGGAGTCAGGTGGCATCACTAGGCTCACGTTCACGAGTCGAATCAGCGGCCGACCCGTGCGGCAGGTGTTCGGATGAGCCGTGCGGGGAGGCGTGGGCGATGTTGGCCCGACCGCTGCTTCCACATGACCGCCGGAACGGCGTCAAGCGCGTTCTTGTCCGACATCCTCTGTGGTCAGGCGCAAGAAATCGTCCGGCGTGTCCACGTCCACTTCGCCTTCGTCGAAGGGTAAGAAGTGCGCCTCCGAAGCGTGTCTCTTAATAACCTGCTTGGCGCCGGCCGCCCCTTCGAGCCCTGCAAGTTCGCCGAAGAGCGTCCTGTCAAATACCGCCGGCACGCCGAAGCTCCCGCCGTAGGTTGAGGCGACGACGGGCCTTCCGGTGGCGCGGTGCGCCGCGACGAGGCCGGAGATGACGTCGGCGGTGACGTGGGGTTGGTCGCACAGCATAAAGACGGCTGCGACTGCATCCGGGTCCGCACTGACAAGACCTTCGACGCCCGCCCGGACTGACGACGCCATCCCGGTCTCCCATCTGGTATTCAACACCTCCCGCACGTCGAGCCCGTCCAACTCGCGTCTCGACATCTCTGTGTTCGCGCCTGTCACCACGATTACTGGACGGCACCCAGCGGCGCCCAGCGCGGCGAGGGCGGCGCGCCTGAGCAGGCTCTCGCCCCGATACTGAAGTGTCTGCTTCGGGCTCCCCATGCGGGAGGATGACCCCGCCGCCAAGATCACCGCGCCGACGCCCGCCGAGTTGCTTTCGACCATTCTTGGGAACGTCCTCCGCTTCGGCCTTCGCGCCTCACGCCACCGCCACTTGAAGGGCCTGCTCCTCGGCCAAGGGGACGCGCTCGCCGTCACCCAGACTGCCGTGGATAGAGCCGCGGCGCTCGCGCAACATCCCGCCGCGCCGCCCGTCCAGCACCGCGCGCATCTCGGCGACGATCGACAGGGCGATCTCGGCGGGAGCGTTCGCCCCGATGTCCAGACCGGCCGGTGAATAAAGGCGTGCCATGTCCGCCTCCTCGGGCCGGAATGCGTCTTCGCCCACCGCTAACTCTCTCAGCATCCGCTCGGTGCGTTTGCGGGGGCCCATCACCCCTATGTAGAGGGCGGGTGAGGCCAGCAGGAACCTGAGCAGAGCTAGGTCATGCGAGTAGTTGTGCGACATCAGAAGCGTCAGGGTCCGCGGCATAATGCTGACCCGCGCGGCGACCTCTTCTGGGCGCGCGAGCGTGACCCTGTCGGCCACGGCAAATCGGGAGCGGCTGGCGGGGCGAGCCTGCGGGTCGACGACCTCCGTTTGCCATCCCAGCCCGCGCGCCAGTTCGACGATCGGCAGCGCGTCGCGACCCGCGCCGAAGACGACGAGCAGGATGGGGGGCAGGAGCGTCTCGACAAAGACTTTTACGC
>JBOGOY010000022.1:0-13714 GCA_050748185.1 Pyrinomonadaceae bacterium | reverse complement strand
GAGCGCAAGTGACGGTCGTCGCCGGCGCAACGACGGCGACGCCGCCGGACGGAGTGAAGGTGATCCGTGCCTTCTCCGCCGAAGAGATGTTCGCCGCCGTGTTGAAAGAGATCGGCGTCAGCACCGTCTTCATCGGCGCGGCTGCGGTAGCCGACTATCGCGCGGCCAAACGCGCCGAGCAGAAAATCAAAAAGTCGGGGCAGACTTTGACGCTGCAACTCGAACCGACGCCCGACATCCTCGCGGCGGTCGGGCGCACGCGGCACGACGGATTGCTCGTCGTCGGGTTCGCTGCCGAGAGTGAGAAACTCGTCGAGCACGCCCGCGACAAGCTCACGCGCAAGAACCTCGACGCCATCGTCGCCAACGACATCACGCGCGATGGCGCGGGCTTCGACGCCGAGACGAATGCCGTCACGTTGCTCGCGCGCGACCGTGAGACTCCGATCGAGTTGCCCCTGATGTCCAAGCTCGAAGCCGCGCACCGCGTCCTCGACGAAGTCATGCGCTTGCGCCGTGCACGCGCGTTGAAATCTCAGGTTCAGGCTTGATCTGAGTTACTTGTGAAGAACGAAGAGTTACAGACTCAACTTGCCGCGCTGGCCGGCGAGATGAAAGAGCACCTCGCATACCTGCGTGAGCTTGGCGTTGATTTAATCGAAGCGCCCGGAGCGTCGTTCGAGAATGCGCCGCTGACCGCGTCGCGGCCGGAGCCTTCTCGCACTTCAACGCCGACGGCCTCGATCGCTGGCCCATCAAACGCTTCTGACAACCGCTACGCCGCTTTGAAGCGCAACGCGGAGGCTCAGGCGAAGAGAACTTTCAATCCGCCACCAACGCTGCCGCCGACCCCGCGATCGGTCATCGAGCAAGCAGGCGGCAGTCAGAATTTCAAGCAACAGGGTGAAGAGATGGCGAAAACGCGAAAACCCGTCCGCGCGCCGGAACCCGATCCGCCCGCGCCGCAAGACACGCTGTTCGGCGAGATCACGCCGAAGGATGAACTGAGCCTGTCGCGCCCCGGCGAGACTTACGAAGACATCAAAAACGACATCGGTGAGTGCGTCCGTTGCCCGCTCTATCAGGGCCGCACGCAGATCGTCCACAGCGAGGGCCATCCAAAGGCACGCCTGATGTTCGTCGGCGAAGCGCCCGGCGCGGACGAAGACGCGCAGGGTCGCCCCTTCGTCGGACGCGCCGGCCAACTACTCAACAAGATCATCGAAGCCATCGGACTCGCCCGCGAAGACGTCTTTATCGGCAACGTCAATCGTTGCCGCCCGCCGCAGAATCGCACGCCGACCTCGGAAGAAGCGGCGACCTGCAAGCCTTTCCTGTTGCGCGAAATCGCGATTCTCAAGCCCGCGGTGATCGTCGTCCTCGGCAACACAGCGATGAAAAATCTGCTCGACACGAAAGAGGGCATCACCAAAATGCGCGGCAAGTTTCTCGACTACAAGGGCATCAAGGTGATGCCGACTTTCCACCCGGCTTATCTTTTGCGCGACCCGTCGAAGAAGCGCGAGACGTGGGAGGATATGAAAACGGTGCGCGACTACCTCAACCAACATCAATCCAAAGTCCAAAGCCCAGAGTCCAAAGCCTAAAAGGGCTTATGACTTTGGACTTTGGACTTTGAACTTTGGACCCCTATGCAGGACTCTCTGCTTTTCGACACCTCGCCCGCACCGTCAGACGAGACGCTCGCCGAAGTCAACGCCGAGTTGCTGCAACGCGCCAAGCAGATGCCGCAGTATCGTGAGCGCGTCCTTATCTTCGGCGATGGTCCGATTGAGGCGCGCGTCGCGGTCGTCGGCGAGTCGCCCGGACCGCCCGACATCGACAGCGGGCGGCCCTTCATGGGTCCGGCCGGCCAGATGCTCGAACGCATTCTCTCCGCCATCAACCTCCGCCGCGATGAATGCTATCTGACCAACGTCGTCAAGATGATCTCGACCGGCGACGAACTGACGCCCGACGTGCTCTCTCTCTTCACGCCTTACCTCCACCGCGAGTTGGCGGTCGTTCGCCCGCGCGTCGTCATCGCTTTTGGTAACACGCCGACGCGCGCCCTGCTCCGCACCAAAAAGCCGATCTCGCAGATGCGCGGCGAGTTTCACGATTACCACGAGGCAAAGCTGATGCCCACTTTTAACCCCGCCTACCTGCTGCGCGACCCGTCGAAGAAACGTGAGGTCTGGGAGGATGTGAAGAAGGTTCAGACATTCCTCGCGTCACTCTGAGCAACGCGGAGGCGCTGCCGCAAAGCTTCTTGTCCTGACTGCTTCGGGAGCTTATAATTCGGCCTCGAATCGCAACACTGAATTGAAGGTGCTAATCATGCAAGTCTTTATTAGCCACGCTGAAACTGACGGATCGCTCGCGGGGAAACTAGCCGCAGGCTTGGAGGAAGCTGGCCTGAAAGTCTGGTATGACCGCCGCGAAATACTCCCCGGGGCAAACTGGGCGGAGGAAACTGCTCAAGCACTGAAGGAATCTGAAGCGATGGTAGTGCTTCTCACCCCGGCAGCTTTGCGCTCGACTCAGGTGCGCCGAGAAATTCAGTATGCTTTAGGGGGGGAAAACTATAGTCACAGGCTGATCCCGGTCTTCGTCGGCTCGGCGGATAAAACTTCCCACGAAAACTTCCCGTGGATTTTCGCCTCCCTCCCTTTTGTCCGACTCCCCACACGGGGAAGACTGGACAAGGTAGTCAAACACATCGCGCAGGTGCTTCTCGAACGCGCCGCTTAAACTCGCGCGCCACAACAAGCATCACACCATGCCGCCGACAGAAGTCTTCCTCTCTCACTCAAGTGCGGACCGCACATTCGCTAATGGATTGGTCAGGGTGTTACGACGACACGGGATCGCCGTTTGGTATAGTCGAACGAATATCGTAGGAGCGCAGCAATGGCACGACGAAATCGGCGCGGCGCTGGCGAGATGTAACAGATTCATAGTAGTCCTGTCCCCTGACTCTGTCAGGTCAGAATGGGTCAAGCACGAATTGCTTTTCGCGCTGAATAGCCGACGCTATAAAGGGAGAATTGTCCCTCTCCTTTACCGACCCTGTCATCACCATAAGCTCTCATGGACCCTGTCCAGTTTTCAGTTTGTTGACTTCACGCGAAGGGCGGCGGATGGGTATCGAGAGCTTCTACGCATCTGGGGTATTGGCTACAGACCGAAGTGATGCTTTGCCCCGTCTTAGGACGCATCTTTTTTCCTGCTCGACGCATATTACTCGGACGTGCAACGCCTTACCCCGACGCCTAACCGCCCCACCAATGATGCGGCACACTTGAACGCGACGCCCGCGCTGTACGCGGAGGTGGCCGTGCCGCTGCGCGTGTCGCAGACGTTCACTTACCGGCTGCCTTTGGCGCTGCGCGACGCGGCGCGCGTCGGCTCAAGGATTCTCGTGCCGTTCGGGCGCAAGTTGCTGACCGGGTACGTCGTCGCTCTGCATCACGAACTCGATCCCGCGCTCGGGCTTGAAGAAGCCGACATCAAGGATGCGGAGGAACTGCTCGACGCCGAGCCACTGATCACGCCAGTCGTGTTGGAGATCACGCGCTGGATGTCGGACTACTACGCCGCGGCATGGGGCGAAGTCCTGAAGGCCGCGCTGCCCGCCGGGCTCAACGCGAGCGTTGATCAGGTGCTGAGCATCACGCCGGAAGGGCGCGACGAGTTGGCGCGGCTGCCGGCCGCGCGTCGCACGACGATGAAGGCGCAAGTGCTGCAACTCGCGGCCGACGAGCCCGAGACGACGCTGCGCCGCGCCGCTCAACTCGCCGGGCAGGCGCGCGCCACGACCGCCGCGCGGCAACTCTCACAGGCTGGCTGGATCACAATCAGTCAGCGCGCCCGTAGCGCCGTCGCCCGCGTTAAGCGGCGCAAGGCCGTTCGTCTGCTGCCCGTCGAACCTCAACAGAACGACAAAGCTCACGCATTGAGTGACGCGCAGCGCCGCGTCGTCGAAGCGCTCATCGCTCGCGACGGCGAGATGTTCCACGCCGAGTTGCTCGAAGCGGCCGGCGCGAGCGCGTCCGCCGTCCAGACGCTCGAACGCCACGGCCTCGTCGAGGTCTTCGCGCGCGAAGTCCGCCGCGATCCGCTCGCGCACGCAACATTGCCGGGGCGCGACAACTTCGAACTGACGGATGAACAAGCAGCGGCCCTCACCGAGATCGAGGCGGCGCTAGGCAAGCACGCTTACGCGGCGTTCCTGTTGCACGGCGTTACTGGCAGCGGCAAGACTGAAATTTACATCCGCGCGATGCGGGCCGCGCTCCGGCAAGATCGCTCGGCCATGATGCTGGTCCCAGAGATCGCCCTGACGCCCGTCTTTTCGCGTCGGCTGCGCGCGCACTTCGGCGACGAGGTCGCGATCTTCCACTCATCGCTTTCGACCGGCGAGCGGTTCGACGAATGGGCGCGCATCAAGCGGGGCGAGGCGCGCGTCGTGATCGGCACGCGCTCGGCGATCTTCGCACCGGTCACAGATCTCGGCCTCATCATCGTCGATGAAGAGCACGAATCCTCGTATCGCCAGCAGGAATCGCCCTATTACCACGGGCGCGACACCGCCGTGATGCGTGCGCTGAAGGAACGCGCGGTGGTCGTGCTCGGCTCGGCGACGCCTTCGCTGGAATCTTTCTACAACGCGCGCGCCGGCAAGTATCAATACCTCCGACTGCCGTACCGCATCGCCAAGCGTGAGATGGCGCGCGCCGAAATCGTGGACATGCGCGAGGTTTTCGAGCGCGCCGGCAAGCAGGAGATTCTGTCGCAGGAACTGCTCGCCGCCCTCGAAGAAACACACCTGCGCGGCGAACAATCGATCATCCTCTTGAACCGCCGCGGCTACTCGGCCTTCGTCCTCTGCCGCACCTGCGGCGAGCGTATTCAGTGTCCCCACTGCGACGTGACGCTCACTTTCCACCAGCGCGAGCGTAGCCTCGTCTGCCACTACTGCGACTTTCGCCGCCGCCCGCCTGCTGAGTGTCCCGCGTGCGACGGCAAGTTTCTCTATTTCCTCGGCGAAGGCACAGAGCAGATCGAAGAGATCATCCGGCAGCGATTCCCCACGCTCCGCATCGCACGCTTGGACCGCGACACGACCTCGCGCCGCCGCACATATGAAGAAGCGATTCTGAGTTTCGGCGCGGGCGAACTCGATATGCTCGTCGGCACGCAGATGATCGCCAAAGGCCACGATTTTCCGAACGTCACGCTGGTCGGCGTCATCTCGGTTGACGCCGGTCTGGCGATGCCAGACTTTCGCGCCGCCGAGCGCACCTTTCAACTGCTGACACAGGTGGCCGGGCGCGCCGGGCGCGGGAAGCTGGCCGGGCGGGTTCTCATCCAGACTTACCATCCTCAGCACTACGCGCTGACGCATGCCTGCGCGCAGGACTACGCGGCCTTTTACGAAGAAGAGATTCGCTACCGCAAAAGCATGAGCTACCCGCCCTTCGTCGCGCTGGCGTCGCTGCTCATTCACCATCAAGACTACACGCGCGCCCAGACGACCGCCGCCGCCATCCGTGCCGCGCTTGATCGCGCAAATGTCGAACGTGCCTGCCGCGTCCTCGGCCCAGCGCCCGCGCCCCTCGCGCGACTGCGCGGCGAGCACCGTTTGCAGATTTTGCTCAAAGCGTGCAGCCGACCGCGCCTGCGTCAGACCATCGACATCGCACTCGCCGAAGCCGCCGCGACGCCTGATTGCGACCTTCACCAAGTTAATGTTGAAATTGATCCGGTGAACCTGATGTGAAAAAGTGGGCCGTGGCCGACGACTTTAGCTCAGGCTAATTCGTCTTTAACTTTATCTCTAATATTTCAAGCTGGACTCCGCCATGCATCTGAGTGAACTCGCCGAACTGACCGGCACACGACTCGAAAATGACCCCGGTGAAGTTGAAATCGTGGGGGCCGCCGGGCTCGACGAGGCCGAACCGGGCCACGTTACTTTCCTCGCCAACCCGCGCTACACGCCGCGCGTGCAGGCGACGCGGGCCTCCGCCATCTTTCTCGCCGAAGGGACCGAGCCCGGCAGAGACATCGCCGTGCTGCGCGCACGCGATCCTTACCTCGCTTACACGCGCGCCCTGCGACTCTTCCACCCCGAACCGGAATTCGAATCCTTCACCCACCCGACCGCCGTCATCGACTCGACCGCACGGGTCGCCGCGCGCGTCTGGATCGGCGCCAACTCCGTCATCGGGCCGCGCGCCGAGATTGCCGAAGACGTCCGCATCCACCCGAATGTGACGCTTTACGACAACGTGCAGGTCGGCGCTGGGTCTGTCATTCATTCGGGAGTGGCGCTTAGGGAAAACACCGTGGTCGGCGCGCGTGTGACGATTCACAACAACACCGTCGTCGGCTCTGATGGCTTCGGTTACGCGAAAGACGAAGAGGGGCGCTGGCTGAAAATTCCGCAGACCGGCCGGGTCGTGATCGAAGACGATGTGGAGATCGGCGCGGGGACGATGATCGACTGCGCCTCGGTCGGCGAAACGCGAGTACGGCGCGGGGCCAAGATCGACAATCTCGTCCAGATCGGCCACTCCTGCACCATCGGCGAGGACGCGCTCCTCTGTGCACAGGTCGGTCTGGCCGGCAGTTCACACGTCGGCAGTCGCGTTATTCTGGCCGGGCAAGTCGGCGTCGCCGGCCACCTAAAAATCGGCGACGATGCGGTCATCACGGCCAAAAGCGCTACGAGCCACGACGTGCCGCCCCAAAAAGTCCTCTCCGGCATTCCGGCCTTCGATAACCGTGAGTGGCTGCGCTCCATCGCCGCCTTCAGGCGATTGGCCGATATGCAGAAAGTCTTAAGAAAGCTTGAAATCCAAATGACGCGACTGACGGGCAAGGATACTTAAACTTCATTGCCTCCTGTCTTGAAAAACTTCTTGACAACAACTGATAGAATCCAGATAATAGGTTTTGAAATTGGTTTTCAATTTCGCCGCCGTTTAATATCTGTAAATTTTTAATTTTAGAGGTCACTTCTACTGTGCAGTTAAATGAGCAGGTCTCTTCAGACCTTTCCCTCCAACCCATTCGCGCCGATCAGAAAATCGAAGTTCTGCTTGAGCAGCAGGACGGCGAGTTTGTCTTTGCATTGTGTTATTCGACTTGGACGGACGGACTCGGCTGGTGCCGGCAGAAGACGCTGCGGCTTCAGGTGGATCAACTTGAAGACCTGCAAAGGGCTCTGACAGTCGCACGTCATCGCGTGATTCGACAACGAGCAGATGCGGGCGAGCAGGTTTCGACGGCGCAGGTCATTAAGTTTCCTTCTCTAGCCTGACATCTGACTGACAAAAAGAGAGGCCGCGGGCGATACTAATCATCGCTCGCGGCCTCTTCGTCTTTTCTGTGCGCGCCCTCTCAACCGACTTGGCGCAGTGTAATTCTCTCTTTGGTAACGTTGGCCCTGCGTTCGTTCGTCAGCTTTTCCAGTTCGTCAATGTGCAATTGTTCCTGCGCGATCCGCTCTTCGAGGAGGAAGCGCGTTGCACGCTCGGCATCGGTGCAAGCCTCCCAAGCTTCGTTGTAAACTTTCATCGCTTCACGCTCTAGTTCTAAATCCTGCCGTAGCATCTCAGCCAGATCGGTTGATTGACGAATCATCGCGGGTTCGACCGTCGGGACGCCGCCAAGCGCCACCACCTTATCGCCAAGCATCTTGGCGTGATCTTGCGCCTCTTCGCTCTGGTCGCGGAAAAACCCTCGGTAAACTTCGCGTTCCACGCCGGTCACTAGAAAACTGTGCTGCATGTATTGAATGATGCCCGCCAACTCAAGACTCAGCGCGCGATTCAAGCTCTCGATCAGTTTCGTATTTTCCATAGCCTTTCCTTCCACACCCATCTCTTTATGAACCGATTAAATTTACTGAGCGGATAATAGCCCTCGCTCGCGGATGTGTCAATGTAAATGTTGATATACTTGGGCTTAATATTGAAATTCGATTTCACTTCCAACTCTTGAGGAGATGCTGAAAAGCCCGCAACGATGCTACACGCGCGGGCTTTATGGAGCACGCATTGGATTGTCTATGGTGAAGTGAAGGGGCTAGGTAATGGCCCCGCCATCGACGATGACGACCTCGCCGTTCATAAAACTATTGCGGTCGCTGACCATGAAGGCGGCGTACTCGGCGAGTTCTTCGGGCCGTCCGAGTCGTCCTTTGGAAACCCAGAAGTCGTGCATTTGCAGGAGGCGTTCGGGGAGAGTGTGGGCCAGATCGGTGTCGAAAATTCCGGCAGCGATGGCGTTAACGCTCACCCCAAAATTAGCAGCCTCGCGGGAGAGGCATTTAGTGAATCCAATCACCGCAGCCTTCGAAGTAGCGTAGTGAACCGCGGTTGGCAACGCCCGGATCGCGCCGACGGAGGTGATGTTAAGGATGCTCCCTTTCCGCTGGCGGATCATCGCCTTGTAAATCGGCTTGGTGACGGCGAAGAGGCTATTGACGTTTGTGTTGATGACGTCGTCCCAAGCGCGGTCGGTGGTAGTAGCGAAGTTATCGCCGCGATTGATCGCGGCATTATTGACTAGGATGTCCAGCCCGCCCCACTCCTCGACCAGTTCGCGGGTCATCTTCTTCAGGCCGTGGCGGTCGGTGACGGAAATTTTGAAGGCGTGGGCGCGGCGGCCGCGGGCGCGGACCTTGCCGACCACTTGCTCGGCCAAGTCGTCGCGCGAGTGGTAGTTGAAGGCCACGTCAGCGCCCTCGCGCGCGAAGACTTCGCAGAGCGCCGCGCCGATGCCGCGCGAGCCACCCGAGATGAATGCCCGCTTCCCTTCCAGCAGAAGACTCACAATAACTTTTCTCCAAAAAAATCCCGCCTCCACAGACAGGAGCGGGTCCGATCCGAGAACGTGAGATTAAAGCCCGAACAGTTGAGGCGCGTCAACATCGCTTAAAGAAAGTGATGAGTGCGGAATGATGAATGATGAACAAAACGCAGCCACGTCTATTTTCATTCATTCGTCATTCCGCACTCATCGTTTTCACCCTCCGTGGCTTAAGCGATCCGAGCGTCGAAGGCGGCGGGCTCTTCTTTCGCCAACACCGGAGACGGGATCAAGGCCGCGATCTCTTCCACGATCCGCTGAGTCGAGTGCGGTATCACCAACCCCTGAGTGGCCGCCCTCAATGCCGCGTAATAGATGCGGTCCTCGACCATCCGGTGCACGGTCGGCACGATGTCGGCCGCGCATTTGAGCAGGACGCCCGCGCCGCGCTTCGCCAGCATTGAGGCCGCACCCAACTCCTGCGGCATCGGCGGCGTCGTGGCGTCGGCGATGATCGGCAAACGGCAGGCGAGCGCCTCAAAGGTGGTCAACCCGCCGAGTTTGGAAACCATCACGTTGGCGGCCTGCATCAACTGCTCGACCTGCTCGGAATAGCCGATGACCTTGACGGGGAACTTTGCAGCGGCGGCCAAACTCTCGGCCTCGGCACGCAACTCCTCATTCTTGCCCGCGAGGAAAATGGCCTGCACGTCGAGGTCGCCTCTCACCAGTTCACGGAAGATAGTCGGGATGTTGCCGCCGCCGATCCAGCCGGCGTTGACGAAGACGGTGAACTTCTCCGGGTCGAGCCCCAGAGCGGTTCTAGCTGCCTGCGCCGCGCGCTCGTCCGGCATCTCAAACTTCGGGTGGACGGGCATCCCCGAGACTTTGATCCGCTCCGGCGCGACGCCGTAGTCGATCAACTGCTGACGCGCCTCTTCGGTCGCCACGAGGTAGAGGCGCACGTCGTCGCATGCCCACCCGCGCCAAAAGCCGTAGCACGGGTCGGTCACGACCGTTACGAGCGGAATCTGGTCGGCCAATCCGAGTTCTTTTAATACGCGCGCGAAGATATGCTGCGTCAGCGGGTGGACGCTAACGACGACGTGCGGGCACCAACGCTCGAACAGGTTTTGCACGTACCCCAGACAGCGCCGGTGGAAGAACTGGCGCGTCTCCGGGCGGAAGCGGTTGATGGCCCAATAGAGATACTTCATCCAGTGCTGCTTGTTGCACAGCACCCAGTTGTACACCCGCACCAACTTGTCCGTGACCGAGTGGGATTCCTCAACCGCCTTCACCACCCGCACGGCGTAAGAGTCCCCCGCGAAAAACTTCTGTACCCCGGCGACGATGGCTGCTGCTGCCGAGCGATGCCCGCCACCGGTGTCGGAAGAAATGATCAGGATTTTGGGGACTCTGGTTCTAAACATGGAACAGTAGTCAGTAGTCAGTAGTCAGTAGTCAGTAGTCAGCTTTTATCCGGCTGATAACTGATTACTGATTACTGAGGACTGTTAGGCTTTGACCGTCAACCCGTCCGTCTTCGCTTCCTCGCGTTCGAGGTCGCGGCGGGCCTTTTTCATTTCACGTTCGAGACGCTTGATCTTGATCAAATGCGTCGGGTTGAAGGGCAGTGACGGATAGTAGCTGTTCGATTCGTGAGTGCAGAAACAGCCCGCGGCGGCCTTCTTGCGTCGCTCCTGCATCGCGGGCGAGCGCCAGAGCGCTTGAAAGTTCCAGTCGTAGTCGCGCAGGTTCCCGACCGCGTCGAGGTTCTCGCAGGATGAGACGGTGCCCTCGTCATAGATGACGCCGCCCGCCGTGCCGGCGTAGCAGGTCATCTGCGCGCGCTGCTCTTCCTGCGTCTTGGCAATTAGGCCGTGCATGTAAATGTCGATCGCCGCCTTGAAAAATCCGGCCTCGCCTCCGTAGTTGTTCTTGATCGCGGCGTGGCGTGAGTCGTCGTCGATCATCTCCGCGAGTTTCGCGTAGCGCGAGTGATCGATGTCCAACTCTTTCGGATCGGCTGAAGGTGGGCGGATGTAGTTGAAGTTGACCTTGTCGGGCTTGAGGTCGTACTTAAGGAAATCGTACCACTCGAAGATCGTGTCCTGATTCGAGTTCATGAAACAGGTACAAGTCTGAATGTCGAGCCGGCCGTACTCGCGCTTAATCTGTTGGAGTTGGCGCGCAGTGTCCACGGCGATGTCCCACGAGCCGGGCTTCTGGCGAATCTTTTCGTGCTGGTTCTTAAGCCCGTCAATACCGAGGGCGACCGCCACGTTCAGCTTCGGACACTCTTCGAGGATGCGCGTTACGTCTGGAATGATGCGCTTCTGAATTTGCCCGTTCGACATCAAGTACACCGATTCGAGCCGGTTATTCTCGTAAAAAGCGCGGACGATCTCGGGCAAATCTTTGCGCGTAAACGGCTCGCCGCCAGCGATGATCAGCACGCCGAGATTGCCGCCCAAAGTCTCCGAGACGCGCTGCAACTCGTGCGTCTTCATTTGGAGCTTCTTGCGCGGGCGGTCGTCCAACTCGTCCGTGAAGAAACAGTGCGTGCAGCGCATGTCGCAGACGGATGTGACGAGGATGTTCAGCAGCACGGGAGCGAATGGTTGCCCCATCGCGAGTTTGGCGTAACGTTTCAGGAGTTCTCTGGTCGTATAATCCATTTATGACTCACATCCGGCGCGCTTAAATGCCCGCGCGCAAAGGGCTTCGCTCGACACAAGCGAACGAAGGAATGTAACTGCCGGGGCGTGAGAAAGCAAATAAATCATGTCACACGCGGCCGGGGGTTTGATGCTAACTCCCGGTCACGCGCTCGCCACGAAAATCGACTCCGAGCGAGCGCATCCGGCGGTAGAGGTGGCTGCGGTCCATGCCCAGCAACTCTGCCGCACGGGTGACGTTGCCTTCGGCCTCGGCCAGCGTCCGACGGATGAATTCGCGCTGGTGAGCCTCGCTCGCCTCCCTGAAAGACGAAAAGCGCGAGGCTGAGATGGGCGGCAACTCTTCCATCCCGAGCGGTGGCAGGTCATGCGCGCCGACCTTCTGTTTCGAGTGCATGATGACCACGCGCTCGACCGTGTTCCGCAACTCGCGGACGTTGCCCGGCCAGCCGTAGTTCCGCAATACGGATAAGGCTTCCGGCTCGAAACGCTTCGGCTTGTTTCCGTAAGCGCCGGAGAATTTCTGGTTGAAGTGTTCGACAAGCGGCGGCACGTCCTCGGCGCGCTCCCTGAGCGGTGGGACTTCGAACGGGATGACGTTCAGGCGGTAGAAGAGATCTGGGCGGAACGTGCCGCGCTCGATCTCGACTTCGAGGTGTTTATTGGTCGCCGCCAGCACGCGCACGTCAACCGTCACCGACTCGCCGCTGCCGACCGGCGAGAAGCGCTGCTCTTCCAGCACGCGCAAAACTTTCGCCTGCACGCGCGCGCTCATGTCGCCCACCTCGTCGAGGAACAGGGTCGCGCCATCGGCGAGCGAGAACTTGCCGCGCTTGGCCGTGGTCGCGCCGGTGAACGCGCCCTTGACGTGGCCAAACAGTTCCGACTCGATCAACTCTTCGGGGATGGCGGCGCAGTTGACTTCGATGAACGGATCGCCCGCGCGGCGCGATTGCGCGTGGATGTGGCGCGCGACCAGTTCCTTACCCGTGCCCGACTCGCCGTAGATGAGGACGCGGCCGTCAGTCGGCGCGACGGCCGCGATCTGTTTCCGCAGGGCGCGCATCGCCACCGACTCGCCGACCATCCGAAACTCTTCGCCCGCCTCGGCGGCGAGTTGCGCGTTAACCCGCGCCAGTGCGCGCTGGCGCAGGGCGTTGCGGACGGTGACGAGCGTCTTCTCCAGCGAGAGTGGCTTCTCGATAAAGTCGAACGCCCCCAGTTTGGTCGCGCGCACGGCCGTTTCGATGTTCCCGTGCCCGGAAATCATTACCACCGCGCAGTCGGCTCCCGCTTCGTTCAGGTGCACGAGTGTTTCCAACCCGTCGATACCCGGCAGCCACACATCGAGCAACACGCAGCCGAACGTCTGCCGCCCGACGGCTCGCAGAGCCTCTTCGCCGCTGCCGACCGCCTCGACGGTGAAGCCCTCGTCTTCCAACACGCCGCGCAGCGTGTCGCGGATGCCGCGCTCGTCGTCAACGATGAGGATGGAATCCATAGAGCAGAGGGTAGAGGATAGAGGATAGAGGGTAGAAGGAAGTATCTGTCCTCTACCCTCTATCCTCTATCCTCTGCGTTTCTTCTGTTACCGGCAGTTCGATGATGAACGTCGCGCCCTGCGGGCGGGTGGCCTCAGCGCGGACGCGGCCGCCGTGATCGGTGACGATGCGCTGGACGATGGCGAGGCCGAGGCCGGTGCCGCGCCCGCGCGTCGAAAAGTAAGGTTGAAAGAGCCGCGAGAAATCTTGCCGCGCGATGCCGTGCCCGGTGTCGGCGATCTCGACGAGCAGGAGGCCGCGCGCCGGATCGTGCCCGGTCGCGACCGTGATGCGCCGCTCGCTTGCGGCGTGGGCCGTCGCTTCGAGCGCGTTGTCGATCAGGTTGACGAAGACGCGGCGCAACTGTTCCGCGTCGAGCATCGAGGGCGGCAGCGAGTGCGCCAGCAGCACGTCCAGACGGACGCCTGCGAGACGATCTTCGTAGAGCGCGACGGACTGTCGCACGACCTCGTTCAAATCCGCCGCTTCCAGCCGCGCGCGGGGCAGCCGCGCGAAGCGCGAGAACTCGTCCACCATCGCCTTCAACCCGGCGACCTCGCGCGTAATGGTCCGCGTACACTCTTCGACCACGCGCGCGACTCGCTCGCGTTGTTCGCCCTGTGCGGCCAACTCCGCGGCCAGTCCGTTGCCGCCGGCGAGGCCGCGGAG
>JBOGOY010000021.1:0-13898 GCA_050748185.1 Pyrinomonadaceae bacterium | reverse complement strand
GGCCCAGCGCGCGCCAGAACCCGGCAATTCGATCGCGCGCCTCTCCGCCGATCATCCCCTCCGCACCGAGGTAGATCGAGGCGTAAGGCGGAAGTTGCAGGATGAACGACTCGCCGTATTCGCCGGCCGTCGGCGCCGATGGTTCGAGTTCGAGCACTTCAGCCACGCGAGCCGCTTCCGCCGACTCGGGCGACTCGGCCAGCACGGCGAGAGCACGAAAGAGTTCCATCAACGTTTGTTCAGGTGCGGAGTTATTCGACGTTCACCAATTCGAGCGGTTCGGGCAGGCGGTAAACTTCCTTCGCGGGCTTAAGCGGCCGGAGCAGCCAGTGGGGCCGGCGCGTGCCGTCGGGCGAGTAGCGATCCGCGGGTCGCGTCAGGGCGAGCCAACGACGGTAAACCTCGTGCGCCTTGCGCATGTCCACGGAGATCTCGCCGTACCTGTCTTCGGGCGCAGCCTTGCGGACCCGCACCGCCTGATGCCAGCAGTGCATCCCGGAAACCGGGTCGGGGTGGACCGGGAACGTCAGGTTCTGGTGCACACCGACGTCGGTCCACCAGATGCGCTGGGTGTCGGGGTCGGCCGACTGGTAGGGACCAACATCTTTTTTGCGGTCGAGTCCCCACTGGTCCCCTCGGTGGTCCAGCGAGACGGTCGCCATCATCTGCCGCTGGCCTTCGTCCGAAAGTTTCCAGCGGCCCATGTGGTGGCTGCACGCCACGATGCCGGGACGGATGCCCTCCGTCACCCACGCGCGGACGACGAAGTGACCGATCTCGGTTTCGACGCGCACGAGATCGCCCGTTCGCAGGCCGAGGCGCGCGGCGTGTGTCGGGTGCATCCAGAGTGGGTTGGTGTGAGAGATTTCGTCGAGCCACTTCGAGTTGGCGCTGCGCGTGTGAATCTGCGTGGCGAGGCGGAAGGTCGAGATCAGCACCGTCTGGTCCCCTGCAAGATTGTCCGGGTGGATGTGGCTCTTCAGATAGGTGGGGAGCGCGCATTCGGCCCAGCCCCAGTCGGCCAGCGTGCGCGAGTAGAATTCGAGCCGCCCGCTCGGCGTCGGGAAGCCGCGCAGCGTCCGCCCGTCAACCGAGACGCCGGCCATGCGTCGCCCTTCGGCGTCCGGAGCGGGCGTCGGTTGCGGCACGATGTTAGGCGACGCCGGCTTAGGCACGGCCGTGTACACCCGCCCGAAGCGATCCGCGCGGGCGTCTTCTAATTCTTCGGCGGGCACTTCTTCCGCGTAAATTGCACCGACCTTCTTGCTGATCTCGAAAGCCCCGTAGCGGCGCATGAACTCGAACGGCGTTAAGTTTTCGGCCGCCGCCCTCGCGGGCAATCCCGGCACAGAGTTCTCAAAAATGAAGGCGTAATACTCGTCAACCGAAAGGCGCTCGCCCGGTCGCTCTTTCGATTCGACGTACTGGCGGATGCCCATTGAGCCATCGGGGTCGATGCGCCATGTCAGTTCCATCCAGAACTCGTTCTCTTCCCAGACCTCGCCGGGGTTGACTTCGCGCGTGTCCGTAACTTTCTCGCCCATGCGCTCGCGCGCGGCGCGTAAGACCGGCTGGCGAAAGCCGAGCCACTGCGCGTCGTGCGTCTCGTAGGAATGCAGGTCGTGGCGCTCGGAGCCGTGGCCCATCGGCAGCACGTAATCCGCGAAGTAGGCCGTCTCGTTCCACGTCGGCGTCAGCGCTGCGTAACAGCCGACGAGGCTTTCATCCGTCAGCATCTCGATCCAAGAGAAGCCGTCCGGGTTGGTCCAGACCGGGTTATAGACGCGCGTGAAATACACGTCGAGTTTGCCCCGGCCCTCTTTCAAAAAGTGCGGCAGCAGAAACGATAGCTCGTTCATCCCGAACGGGAACTCGCGCGGCCACGTCAACTCGTTCCATGTGTGCGGGTGTGGCGGCGTGTAGATCGGCCGGGGCACAAACTTGTTCCAAGCGTTCGGGAAGACGCCACCCTCGGTCGCCACCGCGCCGAGCAAAGAGTTGAGCATGAAAAGCGCGCGCACCACCTGCCAGCCGCCGCTATTGCCCGAAGACGCGCTGCGCCAGTTGTGACTCGAAAAGCGCGTCCCGGCGGTCGCCACCAGCGCGGCGATCTCTTCAATTGTGCGCGCCTCGACACCCGACTCTGTGGCCGCAAACTCGAAGGTGTAACCCGCGTACAACTCGGAGAGCGCCCCCTCGAAATTCTCGAACGTGGTTTCGACTTCGGGGCGCTCGACCGCCATGTATTCTTCCCAGTTCCACCAGCGGCGCACGAACTCGCGGTCGTAGAGGCGACGTTGAATCAGATAATTCGCGATCGACAACAAGATCGCGGCCTCTGAACCGGGGTAGGGCGCGACCCAAAAGTCAGCGTGCGTCGCGGTGTTCGACAGGCGCGTGTCGAAGACGACGAGCTTCGCGCCCTGCGCCTTGCCGTCGATGACGCGCTGCGCGTGCGGGTTGAAGTAGTGGCCGGCTTCGAGGTGCGAACTAATGAGCAGAATCACCTTCGCATTCGCGTGGTCGGGACTCGGGCGATCGAGTCCCATCCAGAATTGGTAGCCGGCGCGGCTGTTGGAAGAGCAGACGTTCGTGTGCGAGTTGTGCCCGTCCACGCCCCACGCCGCCAAAATACGTTCGGTGAACCCGTCCTCGCCCGGCCGCCCCACGTGATACATCACCTCGTTGTGCCGTTTTTCAATAATCGCCTTGCGGATGCGCCCCGCCAGATCGTCTAAGGCTTGGTCCCACGTGACGCGCTCCCACTTGCCTTCGCCGCGCCGCCCCGCGCGCTTTAATGGATACAGAATTCGATCCGGGTCCGTGATTTGATTCAGCGTCGCCGGCCCCTTCGCGCAGTTGCGCCCGCGCGACCCCGGATGCTCGGGGTTACCCTCGAACTTGCGGACCTGCAAACTCTCGCGGTCCACATAGGCCAGCAGCCCGCACGCCGACTCGCAGTTAAAGCACGTCGTCGGGACCAGCATCGAACGGCGCTCGACTCTTTCCGGCCACGCCCGCGAGTCCAACTCGACCCAATCGTCCCAACGCTCTTTCGGCGGAAACGCCGCCAGATGAATCCGGCTCGGCCCCGGATAAAACGTCTCGCCCCGCGCCTCCACTTCTCTGCGGGCCGCGCTAACGCGCTGATTCAGTTCTTTGACGCCCACGATTAACCTCCGACCTTCTGATATGCCTTGTTTATGAACTCCTTCGCGACCTCGACATCCTCACTTGAGGCCACAGTGAGTTCAAGATCGCCTGTGCCGTAGTGACCTATCTCGGTCACGTCACGAGCGTTGCCGGGAAGTTGAACAAATTCCTTTGGGTTCAATTTCAGGTAAAGAATTACCTTTTGCCGCTTCATCTCCATGCAAACAATGTTCTGAGAAATTTTGTAAGCCACATAATATTTCTTCGGTGTTTCCTCCATAGCGTTATCCAGCCCCATGATGAAGTCTCGAAGATCTAATACCATCTCTTTCACCCTTTCGGGTTTTCCGCCGAGGTGTTGTTCGAAAGTGTAAGCACCGACCGCCCTTGTCAAAGCCGCTTTCTTTCCGGCAGCGACCATGATCGGGTTTTTACTAACCGGGGCAATTTCAGGAGAGGTAGAAACAGACTTTTGAAAAACTTCTTCAAGGTACAAGGTTGAGTTTTTGAAGAGTCGGTAACGCCACAACTCAATATTCGCACCCATCACCTGAACGGCGTAAAGATCATACTTCCGGTAGTTGGGTGCTAAGCAAATGACACGAACAGCAGACCAATCAATATCCACGTTACTGCCTAAAGATTTTTGGACAGCAATGTTGAAGTCCCCTCTATGATCGTGTATCCAAGAAAGATAAAACAGGCTTTGCGTGATCAGTTCGGAGGACTCAACTTTCTTATATTCGATGATTACGGGATTGTTATCCTCTGACAAGGCCAAAGTATCGATGCGGCCAGCGTGTTGCGCCCCGATAGAAAATTCCGACGCCACGAATCGGCAGTTAAAGACGGGACCGAGGTTCGCCTCTATCAGTGTCTGCAATTCTTTTTCGGATGTGAAGTTGGTTTGCTCAACGGGAGTGAGGCGCTTAGCAGAAATCTCGAAGATAGGCATTGATTGTTCTCGAATCCCTTCTTTTTGAAAACCCGCGCGGCTCTGCTCAGCTTAAGATAATCGTTGTACCGCTAAAATTCCCGCGACTAAATTTTGAACTATTTAACGACGTGCAGCAACGTGTTCAACTTCTTCAGCGCCTCTTCCGTGACCGCGTTTGGCAGTGGGCAGAGGAACTCAGCTTGGCGCGCTTTCAAGTCGAGGCTCTTGACCTGATCCGACAGGATGGCCCCGGCCACTTTCAGACCTTCGGGGAGGCGGACCTCAAACGGATAGCCTTTGATCTGGTTGGTGATGAGGCAGCAGATTACGAGCCCGACTTTGCGGTTATAAGCGGCGGGCGATAGCACCAGCACCGGGCGACGTCCCGCCTGTTCGTGCCCGGCTTGCGGACTCAGTGTGATCCAGATCGCATCGCCGGTGTTGGGAACGTAGGCCATCACCACACCTCTTTGCCTGTCGCCTCGCCGGTGTCAACTTCAGTGTGCACGTTGCGCTTCGTAACGCCGGCCAGCAATTCTGCCAAAGTGAACTCAGGCACAGCGACCGGCTCCACCACGATCCGCCCTTCATCAAGTGTGACTTCAACGACCGAGCCCTGCTCGACACCCGATTCGACGGCGAACGACTTGGGGATGCGTAGGGCGAGGCTGTTGCCCCACTTTTGAATTTGAACTTTCATCGTCTGACCTTTCTTAACGTATCTACAAAGAAGATACAAAAGAGGGGGTGGCTTTGACAACGGCCATTGGGTGGTGTTTCACAATTTATGCTGGGCCTCGTGGAAGCCGCGAATTACAAGGCTCAAATCGCGGTCAGCATAAAATCTGAGACACGACCCGGCCATTGTTAAGCCAGCGGTACGGCTTGTCCCGCCTGCACGTAGGCGTGCTCGTAAAGCAGGAGTCCAATCAGTGCGAATGGAACCGCGAGCACGCCGAGCCACGGGGCAAAGACGCCCGCGAGCGAGAGGGCAAGGCCGAGCCAGAAAAACGTGCGGTAGCGGCCTCCGGTCATCTCGCGGGTGGCGAGGCGGGCGTGCGCGGTCGGGTGCGTGAGCGTGACTTCGCCCCACACTATCAGCAAGTGCAAAAGGCTCGTCGCGCCGAGCGCCCAGAGGAGAGGGACCGCCGCGTTCGGCTCAAACCAGTCAGCGAAGGGAAGAAGCGCCGCCGAGCCTAAGAGCAGCGACTGGACCAGCAGGTGCGGCGGCAGCAGGGGGTTCTGCCAGAGGTCGCGCGCTTTGGCCTGCGCGAAAAGGTAGGCGGTGTACACAGCCGTGAGGATCGAAAGCGGCAGGCCGGCGATCATCAGGTAACGCTGCATCGTTGTGCCGCCCGCGAGGCTCGCCGCGAAGTGAATGGCGAGGACGAGCGAGTAGCCGGCGATGACGACCGCACCTTTGACGAGCCAACTTTTCCATTGCGGCCGGGTGAAGATGAGGTAGAAGCGTTCGGGGTGCTCTAAGTCCCAAATCAGTAAGCCGCCGGTGGCGGCGAGCGCGACGCCGGAGACGACCGGCGCGGTCCACAGCCAGAGCGTGTGCGCTGGTCCCATTAACCCAAACAGCACGAGTAACAGCGGCACGAGGTACGCGCCGGCGGCGATGCCTTTGGTCCACGTATAGAGACTCACGCGCCAGTCCCACGGGATCGTGTGCGCCACGTCGTAAGAAAGCAGCGCGGCGGCCGAAGAGTTGCCGTAATCGGGATTGCCAGAGACGACGTGGCCCGGCCCCGTCTGTTGCTCGCTCCACATGAAGAGGCCGCCCTCGGGCCTCTGGGCGGCAAGCGGATCGAGCGTCACCTGATGCGCCCCCTTGTAGAAGAGTTTGGGCAGCGTCTCCTTCTCGGGGCGGCGCACGTTGACGGGCTCGCGTTGGACGATGCGCGCCACCTTTGAATCCGGGTCGTTTAAGTCGCCGATGAGGATCGCTTCGGTCGGGCAGACCACGACGCACGAGGGCTCTAATCCGATGTCGATGCGTTGGGCGCAGAAGTTACACTTCTCGGCGGAGTGGTCTTCGGGGTTGATAAAAATAGCGTCGTAGGGGCAAGCGGCCATGCACGCCTTGCAGCCGATGCAGATGGATTTATCAAAGTCTACGATGCCGTCTGGGCGCTTGAACATCGCCGCCGTGGGGCAGGCCGTCACGCAGGGGGCGTGCGCGCACTGGTTGCAGCGCGTCACCTGATGGGCGCGGCGCGCTTGGGGGAACACGCCGACATCGACGTGCTTGACGTAGGTGCGCGTCACCGAGAGCGGGACCAAGTTCTCGGACTTGCAGGCGGTCGTGCAGGCGTGGCAGCCGATGCAGCGCGTCTGATCGATGACTTTGGCCCAACGCACCGGAGCGTCCGTGCCATTCTGGGCCGCCGTAGTAGCAGCGTGCTCTGCCATTCAGAAGTCCTTTGCGTTCGCTTGATTCTTGGGGGCGACTTTCAGTTTGGGCGCGGGGCAAAAAAACACCCGCGGCGAAAATTCTTGCGGCAATCGTCAGGGCAAGACGCTTCTACACTTAATGGAGGAGCGAGTCAATCACCTCGGGCGTCGGGCCGCGCCGCCGCGCCGGTCACACAATATTCTCAGAAGTGACGGGTGACAGGTGACAAGCGACAGGAAACAGAGGTGCTGCCATAGATTGACGCTGATGCTCGCCCCGCGGCGTTGACCTCATGCGGCACGGCGGCTCAAACTGCCCGGAGCGTTACGGTGACAGTTGCCGCGCGAAGGGTACTCCTCCTGTCACTATTTACCTGTCACTTTTGAGAATATTGACTTGCCGACCGTTCGCCGGCTGTCATAAAATCCTTACGTCGTTCAACGCATTCGCTTCTCACCCTAGCCGACAGTGTTGCTCGCTGAATTAAACCGTCCGGCCCCGACCGCCGCGACTTCTGAAAGGTACCCAAAATGTTCCCCGTATTATCACGCAGACGTCTCACTCTGTTCCTCGCTCTCGTGTCTCTCGGCCTCTTCAACTTCACGCCCCGCGCGCTCGCTGCCGGCGATAACGACTGGAAGCCGGTTGACCCGGCGCACGTCGCGCTCAAGGCCCCGGTCGTCGAAAAGGACGCCGACGCCGAGGCTCTCGTCTGGGAAGTGCGCGTGGACGACGGGGGCGAATCCGACCTCGTCTTTTCGCACTACCTTCGCATCAAGATTTTCACCGACCGCGGGCGCGAGACCGAGGGCACGGTCGAACTCCCTTTCTTTAGCGGCAGCCGGATCAAGGACATCGCCGCCCGCACCCTCAAGCCCGACGGTCAGATCGTCGAGTTGAAAAAAGAGGACGTCTTCGAGAAGACGATCGTCAAGGCGGGCGACCTGAAACTGCGGGCCAAGAGCTTTGTGCTGCCGGCGGTCGAGCCCGGCGCGATCATCGAATACCGCTGGCGCGAGGTCCGCGCGAACAGTTCGATCCGCAACGCGCGCTTGCAGTTTCAGCGCAACATCCCCGTCCACCAAGTCACTTACTACGTCAAACCGGCGTCGAACATCGTCGGCGCCGAGTCGCTCCGCTTTCAGTCGTTCCGGATGCAGACGCCGGAATTTAAGAAGGAGAAGAACGGCTTCTTCAGCACGACGCTCACGAACGTGCCCGCCTACCGCGAAGAGTCTTACATGCCGCCCGAGGATCAAGTCCGCCGTTGGATGCTCGCCTATTATTCGAGCGACGAGCAGCCGAACCCGAATCAGGTTTGGGGCGAGTACGGCAAGGGCATCTACAAACTCTCGAAAGAAAACCTCAAGGCGAACGACGAGGTGCGCCGGGTGGCCGCCGAGATCGTCGGCGACGCCCAGACCCCCGAGCAGAAGCTCGAACGCCTCTACGACTTCTGCCGCGTCAAAATCAAGAACGTGAGCGACGACGCCTCGGGCCTGACCGACGACGACCGCGCGAAACTCAAGGACAACAAGTCGGCGGCCGACACGCTGAAGCGCGGGCAAGGCACCGGCTACGACGTGCTCAACCTGTTCGGGGCGCTCTCGAACGCCGCCGGCTTCGACGCGCGCATCGCCCTGATGTCCGATCGCAGCGACGTCTTCTTCGATCCGAATTTAGCCAATCCTTACTTCATCCGGCTGGCCTGTGTGGCCGTCAAGGTGGGGGACCAGTGGCGCTTCTACGATCCGACCGAGACGTATCTCGCCGCCGGGATGCTGGCGTGGGAGGCCGAAGGGCAGCAGGCTCTGATCGGCGATCAAAAGGGGGCGCTCTGGGCCGAAACGCCGCTCTCGCCGGCCGCCAAGTCGCGCGAGAAGCGCACCGCCAAACTGCGTCTCACAGATGAGGGCACGCTCGAAGGCGAAGTGCGCGTCGAATACACGGGCCACCTCGCGAGCTACCACAAGGAGTACAACGACGAAGACTCACCCGCCCAGCGCGAAGAGACGCTGCGCGAGCGGCTCAGGAAGCAGATGAGCACGGCCGAGTTGTCGGACATCCGCATCGAGAACGTGCAGGATCCGTCCAAGCCTTTCGTCTACCAGTACCGCGTGCGCGTCCCCGGCTACGCGCAGCGCACCGGCAAACGGCTCTTCCTGCAACCGGCCTTCTTCCAGTATGGCCTCGCGCCGCGCTTCTCCACCGCCGACCGCAAGAATGAAGTTTACTTCCACTACGGCTGGGCGGAAGAAGATGTGGTTGAGATTGCGCTGCCCGCCGGGTACGTGCTCGACAGCCCCGACGCCCCGCGGTCGGTCGGCGCGGGCGACGTCAGCCAGCACAACATCGAGTTGCGGGTCGCGCAGGATCGCCGCACCCTGTTCTGCCAGCGCACGTTCGTCTTCGGGGGCAATAACCGGCTGCCGCTCTTCCCCATCACGAGCTACGCGCCGCTCAAGCAGTATTACGACCAGATTCACAAAGCGGACGGCCACACGTTGACGCTCAAGCAGGACGCGACAGCGGTCTCATCTTCCGCCGCGCCATCGAATTGAACCACCGCCGCGCGAACAACCGTCGCCCCGGCTGCCCCCTTGTCTACCTACCCGGCCGGGGCGCTTGTGCCCGGATTGCCACTACCCAAAGGATTAAGAAAATGATCAGCCGCGCCATCAGCCTGTGTTGCCTGTTGCTCGCCGTGTGGGCCGCGCCCGCCGTGGCCCGCGCCTCATCTCCGCCGGCCGGCGACGAACTGCCGCCGTGGATACAGCAGGCCGCCTCGGCCGTCGTTCCCACCTACCCGAAAGACGTGCCGGCCGTCGTGCTGCATCACGAGCAGACGATGAGCGTCAGCCCCGACGGGCGCGTCACGACGACGAAGACGCACGTCGTCCGGCTGTTGCTGCGCGAAGGGCGCGACTACGCGGCCGCGAGCGAACTGTACCTGACCGATAGCAGCAAGGTGCGCGAACTGAAGGCGTGGCTGTTGCGGCCCGGCGGTCAGATCAAACGCTACGGCAAGGACGAGACGGCCGATCTGGCCGCCGAACCAAACGATATCTACAACGAATACCGTATCAAGGCGATCTCGGCCCGCGACGACGCGGAAGCGGGGGCCATCTTCGGCTACCAGTCGATCGTCGAAGAGCGTGCGCTCACGAGTCAGGAGACTTGGTTCTTTCAGGGCGCGCTGCCGACGCTTCTGTCGCGCTACACGCTCGCGCTCCCCACAGGCTGGCGCGCGACGGACGTCACCTTCAACCACCCGAAGGTGATGCCGCAGGTGACGGGGTCGAATTACACTTGGGAGTTGCGGAATCTGCCGCCGATCGAGTGGGAACCGATGAGCCCCAAGTGGACCAACGTCGCGCCCCGTCTCGCCGTCAGCTATTTCCCCCCGGACGCGGCGCAGGCCGCCAGTTTCAAGAGCTTCGCCAATTGGGCGGACGTCTCGCGCTGGATGACGGAATTGACCGACGCGCAGGCTGACTCGAACGACGCGCTCGCCACCCGGGCGATGCAACTGACGCAGGGCGCGAAGACCGAGTTGGAGAAGATTCAGGCCATCGCCCGCTACGTGCAGAGCCTCCAATACATCTCGATCGACCTGAACGTCGGGCGCGGCGGCGGCTATCGCCCGCGGCTCGCCACACAGGTCTTCGCCAAAAACTACGGTGACTGTAAAGACAAAGCGAACCTGATGCGGGCGATGCTCAAGGTCGTCGGCATCGAGTCGTACCTCGTGGGGATTTATTCGGGCGATCCCGGCTATGTCCGTGAGGAGTGGGCCACCACGGGGCAGTTCAACCATTGCATCATCGCCGTCAAAGTAGGTGACGAGACGCAGGCCGCGACCATCGTCCAGCACGCGGCGCTCGGCCGCTTGCTCATCTTCGACGCGACCGACGAGCACACGCCGGTCGGCGATCTGCCCGATCACGAGCAGGGCAGCCTCGCGCTCATCGTGGCCGGCGACAAAGGGAGCTTGATGCGGATGCCCGTCACTTCGCCCGAGGCCAACCAACTCGATCGGCTGGCCGAAGTCAGTCTCGATCAGGACGGCACGATCAAGGCCACGCTGCGCGAGAGTTCGGTCGGCCAGTCCTCGGTCCAAGAGCGACGGCTCTTCCGCCAGTTGCCGCGGCCGGAATACGCCAAGCTGATCGAGCGCTGGATCACCAGCGGGGCGACCGGCGCGCAAGTCAGCAAGGTCGAGCCCGCGGACAACCAGTCGGACGGGCGCTTCGCGCTCGACGTCGAGTTCACCGCCCAACGCTACGGCCAGTTGATGCAGAACCGCCTGCTCGTCTTCAAGCCGGCCATCGTCTCGCGGCGCGAGTCGCTCTCGCTCGTCGCGCCGACGCGCCGCCACCCGGTCGTCATCGAGTCGCAGGCATACACCGAGACGGTCAAGGTCAGCCTGCCCGCCGGCTTCGACGTGGACGAGTTGCCCGATGCGGTCAAACTCGACGCCGCCTTCGGCTCTTACGCCGCCCTCTACGAAGTCAAAGAGGGCCGACTCCATTTCACCCGCTCGCTGAAGCTCAAAGCAACCACCATCCCGCCCGATCAGTACCAAACGGTGCGCGGCTTCTTCGAGCGCATCCGCGCCGCC
Source organism: Pyrinomonadaceae bacterium (assembly GCA_050748185.1). Classification (GTDB taxonomy): domain Bacteria; phylum Acidobacteriota; class Blastocatellia; order Pyrinomonadales; family Pyrinomonadaceae; genus JACCRA01. Next base: position 2,786 of record JBOGOY010000021.1, on the reverse strand, counting down.
GAACAAGCCCCGGTGGTGCTGGCGCGTAGCAAGTGAGCGCTCCGGAAATTTAATTGCCGAGGGCGCAGGGGAGATTAGTGTGGGAACTATGCACTCGATAGACCCACCCCTTTGCCACCTTTGTCCCGTAGTCGCGACGTTGTATAATCTACGGCATAGCGGGACGGGCAAAGATGAGCGACCAATTAAACCTTGCGACTATAGCGAAGCGCTTCAGCAACGGTGACGCCGCACGCGAGTTCCTTGGGTTCATGCGCTGGCCTAACGGCCCTGTCTGCCCGCGCTGCAAATCTACTGTAGGCTACCGCCTAACTCCTAGAGTAGAATCCACGCGCCTCGTCCGTAAGGGCGTTCTAAAGTGCAAGGTTTGCCGCAAGCAGTTCAGATTCAATAACCGAATGATTAAAGACGGCGAGCGTACCGTTGAAGCGATCAAGGGCTTTGAGGGTTAGCGGCTGATGTGCCGGGACTCGTCGGAAAAGGCTCTCTAAGAAGTAAAGGGGGCATGCTATGACTAAGAAACGTCGGGGTGATTTACGCGAATACCGTTTCAAGATTGATGCGTATTCTCCTGTGACTATGCCGCTCGGACGGCTCGCTGAGTATTTAGCCGACCTAGCTGTTTTATTTGGGGAGGACAAGAGCGTCCACTTGATAGAAGTCGAAGAGGGTAGCACCGTTTTGGTGAATCTTGTTGAGAAGGAGGCCGAGCCGAAAATCCGAGAAAACCTCGACGCTGTTGTACGGAAAGACGCTCCGCCGGAGCGGATGCGCGCGGCTACGAGCATAGACGAGAGGTTGCGGAAAGATAATGCCATAGGCAACATTAGTGACCCAACGGGCAGCAAGGTAATTGCCTTTCCCGGACGTGAGCGCGTTGAACCGTTGACATACGGGCCATTCAATCAACCGGGAGTCATTATTGGCATCCCGATCTTGGTAGGCGGGAAGAACGACCCTGTGCCCGTCCACTTAGAAGGAAAGGAGGGTACGTTTGATTGCTTGGCGAGGCGAGATATAGCGAGGGAGATTGCCCCTCATTTATTCAACGATGTCATCAGGGTAGAAGGTATAGGCAGATGGGTTAGGCATTCAACGGGAGAATGGGAATTGAAGAAATTCATGATCAGGTACTTCAAGCCATTGGCAGATGTTACGCTCCGCGATGCCATTAAAAAACTGCGCGCAATCCCGGCTGAATGGAAGGAAAAGGAAGACCCGCTAAGCGAGATAATGAACATTCGGCACGGTACGGATGGTTAATTGATGGTAGTGTTTGATAACACATTCCTCACGCTTTTACTTCATCCGAAAGCGAGACCACCACTTGACCCCTCCACCGGGCGGCGCGTTGATCGCTTGGACGAGCGCATAGAGTTATTGATAACGACGTTAGATGAGGACGGAGAAACCGTTATCATTCCGACCCCCGTCATCACAGAGTTTTTAGTACTGGCTGACAAGGACGGCCCCCGCTACTTATCCCACCTTGATTCAAATCGCCTTTTCCGCATAGAACCCTTCGATCAAAAGGCGGCTGTCGAACTCGCGGCCCTTCATCTGGATGTTAGAGCATCAGGCGGTGGCAGGAGAGGCGATCAGGAAGGGACGTATGCCAAGATCACCTTTGATCGGCAGATCGTGGCGGTTGCGAAAGTGAACGGCGTTCACACGATTTATTCGGATGATGAGGGAGTAAAGAAATTCGCGGAACGTTACGGCCTCTCCGTTGTGCGAACGTGGGAACTACCGTTGCTGCAGGAAAAACATCCGCTATTCCCCAACACGCTGGATGAAGACAGCACAGCACAAGAAAGCGATGGCACAGAAGAAGGCGAGTAAGAAAAGCGCGAAGCATGAAATCCCAATAAAGCGGCAAGGTATTCTCACCCTTCACCCGTTGGGGGTTGAAGACGTGCTTGCCGCTTTGTTAAATACACCCCGCCCCCCAAGCCCGCTAAAGAAGCACCGAAGAAACGGGCGGCGAAGAAGACTAGCAAGAGGTGAGAAGCCATGCCGAAAACCGGAGATACGATAACAGCCAATTGCTCGGAATGTGAGCAAGTTACCACATGGGTTTTTGTGTACGTTCTTTTTGGAAGACACTATTGGAGATGTATAAGCTGCGGAACTAAGCGTAAAGTGGGGTTCTGGGCTCAGTGATTGGGTTTGTCAGGTGCATAATTTCCATTGGTTTCCTCTGCGCCCTGTGCGTCTTTGATCTCTGCGTTCTTGGCGGTTAAATCTCCGGCCCCGCCCGCGCCCTCTCTTCCAACGCATCCCCCAACCTCGCGGCGACGTTAAACTGTGACACGGCATAACCGCGGAAATCGAACATGCGGACGGGCGCGACGCCGAGGCCGGAGGAAGTGAGAAAGATCTCCTCCGCTTCCGCGAGGTGCGACAACTCGAAGACGCCTTCGACGCGCGGCACGAACAATTCTTCGGCCAGTTCGAGAACGAGATCGCGCGTCGTGCCGGCGAGCGCGCCGGTCGTCAGTGCGGGCGTGTGAAGCCGCCCTTCAGTCACCCAGAACAGGTTCGCCAATGCCGCCGAAACCAATTCGCCGCGCTCGTTCAACCGCACCGCTTCGTCGAAATCGCGCGCGCGCGCCTCTTCCCAAGACAGCAGCGGTTCGAGATAGTTGATCGTCTTCAGGCCCACGAGCGGCGAGAGCGAGTTGACGCGGTGTGGTGAGAGGGTCAGCGCGAGCCCTTCGTCCGGCGCGCGCCGCGTATCACCCGTGAAGATCACAAAGTCGCACGCTGCCCCGACTGCCGCAGCG
>JBOGOY010000020.1:0-13938 GCA_050748185.1 Pyrinomonadaceae bacterium | reverse complement strand
GTATTACGTTAAGCGGGGGAGATGATTTACCGCGGAGACGCAGAGCAGGCGCAGAGGGACGCAAAGGGAAGAGAATGACTTCTCTGCGTGCCTCTGCGTGATCTCTGCGACTCGGCGGTAAAAATCTGGTCCCAGACACTCAACTGAAAACCGATCTCAGCGCTCAACAGTGATGAGCGCTTGTGGATAAGCGACCCGACGATGTGGTTTGGTGGCGGCGGTGTCATCAGTGCATGTGGAACGGGCCGCCGTGCGGCTCCGGCGCTAGGTCGGGGCGGGTCGAGTCCTGCACGACCTCGTGCATCTCCAACACGTTCGGCTTGGGGTAGGCCTCTCTCGGTAGCGTCCCGGATTGGGCGTGGCCTTTCACGAAGGCGTCCGAGCGCACCCAGTTGAGAAAATCCTGACGGCTGTTCCAAGTGGTGAAGACCACATAAGGATCGCCTTCGTTGACGGGGCGCAGCACTCGGTTGGAAATGAATCCGGGCATCTGATCCACCAGCCCGGCCCGCTCGCGGAACACACGCTCGAAGGCCTCGGCGTATTCCGGCTTGACGTAAATGCGATTGGCGACAGTTATCATTGCGATTCTCCCTTTATCTCATACTCAAAAGTGACCGAGTGACCGGAGCAGAAAGTGAATAGTGACCGAGTGACAAGTGATAGGAGGAAAACTGTCCTTGCTTGCCACCTGTCACTTGTCACCCGTCACTTTTGAGCATAGTAACACCGCGCGACACGGCTCACTCATCCGCCGAAGGTTTCCCGCGCAGGCGCTTGACGCGCGCCCGCCGCGCTTTCGCTTCGAGCGTGCGGAGCTTCGCGCCGCGCGTGGCACGGGTGGGGACGCGCGCGGCCGGACGGTAGTTCAATTGCTCGACCTTCGCGCGGAGCTTTTGCAGGCACAGAGCCTTGTTGCGGTATTGGCTGCGCTCCTGCCGCGAAGTGACGACGACGCCCGTCGGCAGGTGCGTGAGCCGCACGGCCGTCTCCGTCTTGTTGACGTGCTGGCCACCGGGGCCGCTCGAACGGAAGGTGTCGATCTCGCATTCGCGCAACAGTTCTTCGTCAGATTCCGGCAGTCTGTACATCTCTCCCTCACGGTTAGGCTGGCGATTTTCACTTTCATGATACCGCACCGGGTTCGATCATAAAGGACGCCGTGATCGCGAAACCTCATCATTCGCGTAGGCAGGTCTGAGCCACAGAGCACACAGAGATCACGGAGCTTAAGAAAAAACACGCCGCCTTCCCCGCCCTCTGTGCGCTCTGTGGCAATAACATCTGAGAATGAACGCGGGAAAGGCCTTGATTTGAAGTTTGGCGAGCAACGCCCTATGCTTCAACTTCTAACTTGAAACCTCAAATCCGTATCAAGCCAGCATGGATTATTTAGCTACTCTTAACGAACGCCAGCGCGAAGCCGTCACGACGACCGAGGGGCCGCTGCTTATCTTGGCAGGCGCGGGATCGGGCAAGACGCGCGTTATCACCTATCGTATCGCGCACCTGATTTCAACGCAGGGCGTCGCACCTTATCATATCCTCGCCGTCACCTTTACCAACAAGGCGGCGGGCGAGATGCGCGAGCGCGTCGGGAAGCTTCTGAGCGAACAGCGCCTTCAGAGCGCGCCGCTCATCTCGACCTTCCACAGCCTCTGCGTCCGCATCCTGCGCCGCGACATCGAGGCGCTCGAAGAGGGCTACACGCGCTCGTTCACCGTCTATGATCAAGACGACTCGACCCGCGTCGTCAAGGCCTGCGTCAAAGACCTCGGTTACGACACCGAAAGGTTGGGCGCGCGACAGGTCCAGAGCGCCATCAGCCACGCCAAGAACAGCGGGCTCGACGCCGCCGACTACGCCACCCGCGTCGAGTACGGCGACGAGAAGCGCGGCGCGATCGCGCGGGTTTACAAACTCTATGAAGAGCGCCTGCGGAACAACAACGCGCTCGACTTTGACGACCTGATGATCAAGGCCGTCCGTCTGCTGCGTAAAGTCGAGCGCGTCCGCCAACACTACAACGACAAATTCCGCTACGTCCTCGTGGACGAGTATCAGGATACCAACAGCCTCCAGTTCGCGCTGATCCGCTTTTTGACCGAGAAGCAGCAGAATATTTGTGTCGTCGGTGATGAGGACCAATCGGTCTATAAATGGCGAGGTGCTGACATCACTAACATCCTCAACTTCGAGCAGCACTACCCCACAGCGAAGGTCATACGTTTGGAGCAGAACTACCGCTCGACGCAGACGATCCTCGACGTGGCGGGCGCGGTGGTGAAACTGAACACCGAGCGCAAGGGCAAGACCCTGTGGACCTCGAACCCTTCGGGCGAGCGCGTGCGTTACTATCAGGCGCTTGACGCCGATGCGGAGGCGCGCTTCGTCGCCGCGAAGATCGAAGAGCACTGCCGCCGCGAGAAGGAGTTGCGCGCCGCCGTGCTCTACCGGACCAACGCGCAGTCGCGCGTCTTTGAAGAAGCGTTGCGGCGCGCGGGCATCGCTTACAACATCGTCGGCGGCTTTTCGTTCTACGAGCGGGCGGAGGTGCGCGACATCATCGGCTATCTGAAGCTGGCGCTGAACCCGCACGACTCGATCGCGCTGATGCGCGTCATCAACTCGCCGACGCGCGGATTAGGCAAGCAGACGCTCGACGAACTGGAACGCCGCGCCAAAGACTTCGGCGTCTCACACTGGGAGGCCATCGCGATCATCGCCGAGCAGCAGACGCCCGGCTTCACCCCGCGCGCCGTCAACTCGCTAAAGAATTTTCAGAAGATCATCACCGATCTGGTCGCGCGCGCGCAGCGCGAGTCGGCGTCCGAAGTGGTCAAGGCGGCTATCTTAGATTCGGGCTACTCGGACGCGCTGAAGTCCGAAAACTCGGAAGAGGCCGAGGGGCGTCTGGAAAATTTGCAGGAACTCGTCAACGCGGTCGTCGATTACGACCGCGAGGAAGAGCGCGGACTGCGCGAGTTTATCGACTCGGCCGCGCTCGCTTCGGATGTGGACCAGTATCAGCGCGACGCGCCCGTCACATTGATGACGATGCACTCGGCCAAAGGGCTTGAGTTCCCGCTCGTCTTCATCGTCGGAATGGAAGACGGATTGTTCCCGCACGCCCGCGCGGCGGCTGACAAGGCGGAGTTGGAAGAAGAGCGTCGCCTCTGCTACGTCGCGATCACGCGCGCCGAAAAATACCTCTACGTCTCGCACGCGATGAAGCGCCGCGTGTACGGCGAGGAACTGGCGTCGGAGCCTTCGCAATTTCTGAACGAGATGCCGCTTGAACTGCTGGAAGACCTCTCGCGCGGGCCGTCTTGGCTTTCGTTCGCGCTCGGCTCGGCTCGCACCGAGAGTTTGCAGACCGCCCGCGCCCTCAAAGGCGAGTCGCGCGAGCCGCCAGCGGAGCGTCGCCAGTACGAAGGTAAGACCTACGACAGCATCGACTCGATCGCCGAGTTCTTCCGCCAGCGCGGTCAACAGTTCGCACCGCCGAAGGGAGCGGGCGGCGGCGGCGGTAGCGCCACGAAGCCCGCCCAGCCAATCATCAAGCGCCCCACAGAGCCGACACCTTCCAATAGCTCACGCATGTCCGCCACGGCGACCGACGCGGCCGGCGGCGAAGGCTTCACGCCGGGCACGCATGTCCGCCACGCCAAGTACGGCCGCGGCCTCGTGTTGCGCCGCGAAGGCAACGGCGACGCGGCCAAGCTGACGGTCAGTTTCCCCGGCTTCGGCCAGAAGAAACTGATCGAAAAGTACGCCGGTTTAGAAAAGGCGTGAACTGTTATACTTGAGCGCGAACCTGCTCGAAGAGACGCCCGATGCGTGAAGTCCAAGTCAAAAAGTTCGAGTTGCGCGAAGCAGACAAAGCAGACGAGTCGGCGAAGTTGTCGCCGCAGCAAACCCTCGGCATGATGTGGCGTCTGGCGCTCGACGTGTGGTCGTTCAAGGAAGGCTTGCGTGCTGAACCCAGACTTCAGAGACATGTTGTCGTCGTTGAACGACGAGGGCGTTGAGTTCCTCGTCGTCGGCGCTTATGCCCTCGCCGCGCACGGCTACCCGCGCGCCACCGGCGACATAGACATCTGGGTCCGCCCGAACCCTGAGAATGCCCGCCGGGTGCTGCGCGCCCTCGCGCAGTGCGGTGCTCCGCTCTCTTCCCTCTCCGAACAAGACTTTACGACGCCAAACATGGTGGGCCAGTTCGGCATCGTGCCTTGCCGCAGAGACATTCTGACGAGCATTACCGCTGTGGAATTCGGCGCGGCTTGGGCGAACAAGGTTGCCGTCGAAATCGACGGGCTCCGCATCCACGTCCTCTCGAAAGCGGATCTGCTCACCAACAAACTCGCCGCCGGGCGCGACAAAGACAAGGGCGATGCCGGCTGGCTGAAGAAATCGCTGGCCGAAGAATCGTAGTGGCGGGCCGCTTCGAGGCAGGTTAACTGTCAGTAGCCCATGAATAATATGGCGCGTATGAAAACAGAGAAGGTCACCGGCGATCAGAAAGTTCTCGCCAGAGTAAACGTCCGCCCGCAGCAGAGCGACTTCGCCTACTGGCAGTCGCAAGTCCTATCAAGCATGTCTCGCCGCGCTCGAAGAGATTCGGCAGGAGTATCACCGCGGGAGGTACGATGCTGAACCGAGACTTCAAAGAATTCATTCAGTCATTAAACGATAACGGCGTCCCTCGCCCGAGCACCTATCTATAGCCTGATTAAAGGTGCCCGTGGCGCGGCTTCTGCCGGCTCCGCTGAGCAGCTATAATCCACATTATGAAAAGCCTGACACGAATTACGTTGAACCCTAGAGTTATGGGAGGCAAGCCTTGCATTCGCGGCCTGCGCGTCACGGTCGGCACCGTTGTCGGGCTCATCGCGTCAGGCTACTCAACGCCCGACATCCTGAAACTCTACCCTTATCTTGAGGAAGAAGATTTGCGCGAGTCGTTAGCCTATGCCGCGTGGCGTGCCGAAGAGATCGAACTGCCGCTCGTGACGACATGAAGATTTTAGTTGACATGAATCTTTCGCCCGATCGGGTGGACGTCTTCGCTAAGCACAATATCACGGCAGTTCACTGGTCAGCGGTGGGCGATCCGCGCGCAGAGGATACGGCGTTGATGGAATGGGCGCGAGTTGACGATTACATTGTTTTCACACACGAGTTGGACTTCGGCGCAACACTGGCTCTGACCCAAGCCGAAAGCCCCAGCGTGATTCAAGTCCGCACACAGGACATGACACCCACGCATCTTGAGAAGGCCGTCATCAAGGTTTTGCAAGACCACTCATCTTCGCTCGCAGCAGGCGCTTTGATCGTTCTGGACGAAGGCCGGTCCAGAGTACGAATTCTCCCTCTTATGCGCCGAGACCAGGCTTCGGCAGTTGGCTGGAGACCTATCGTAGGTTCCTGCCGTCAATCTATTAATCACACACAACTGGCCGCCGACGTGCAGAAAACCTTGCCGTCGCTGAAATGTGGATTGTGCCACGCAGCTATCTGCGCGTCCGCCAATCGACGAGGGGACCAAGCAAGCGCCAGTACCTCGTCGGCATCAGCCTTTGAATCAGATCGATTTGTGAGGCGTCGCGGCCGACGAGGATGCGCGTCTCGCCGCGCAACATTCCCTTTACAATTCGGTCGGCGGCCCGGTCGGGCGTGATCCGTGAGAGGCGCTCGAAGCGGGCCGTCTCCATCTCATACTTTGCTTGGTCCGCTAGTGCGCCCATCCTCGCCCTTTTCGCGATCTCGGTTTTGATCCCGCCGGGGTGGACGGTCGCAACCTGCACGTTGGTCCCCTTCAACTCGTGCCTCAGCGCTTCGGTGAATCCGCGGACGGCAAATTTGCTGGCGGCGTAGGCGGCTTGGCCGGGCGGCGCGATCAGGCCGAAGACGCTTGAGAGATTGACGACGTAGGCTCGATCCTGTTGCTTGAGGATGGGCAAAAAGTGCTTGATGCCATACAGAACTCCCCAGAAGTTGATCCCCATCAACCACTCTACGTCCGCCAGCGAAACCTCTTCCACGTCGCCGTGCAGGGCGACGCCCGCGTTATTGAAGAGAGCGGTAACGCGCCCGTGCCGGCTCAAGACCTCCGCGGCGAACTCGCCCACTCGCTTTTCGTCGGCCACGTCAACGACGTGCGTGGAGATTTCAATCCCACGGCCCGCCAACTCTCGCGCGACGCCAATCAGCCCGGCCTCTTCGAGATCGGCGAGGGCGAGGTGCGCGCCTTCGGCCGCGAGGCGTAAGGCGAGGGCGCGGCCGATGCCATTGGCCGCGCCAGTGATGACCGCTACGCCGTTCTTCAGAGTGCTCATTGCTTAAGAGTGAACAGCGACAGGAGCAGAGAGTGAACAGTGACAGGTAATAACTCAACAGTGACAGGTCAACGGTGACAGGAGGGGTCGGTTTGTGCGCGAGGTGGAGCCAACGCTCCGAGTCACACGGGTGCGGCCCGAAAGTTTTAGATGCCGGTGTTACGCCCGCGATTTTCGTCGCTTCTTGTCACCTGTCACTTGTCACTATTCACTTCTCAAAAGACCTGCAAGTCGGGGTCGGTCGGTGTCGCCTTTTCATATTGCGGCCCGGCGTCGCGAGTCTGCGGCTTGATTCGTTTCCGCAGTCGCCGCTCTTTCCGCAGCAGCAACGGCAGGGTGTATCCGGCCCACTTCATCTGTCGCAGAGCCTTGTGCGGATCGAGCAGGTGCGTCGAAGGGGGCTGTGCGCCGGACTCTTTGAGGACCAGACCGATCGGCAATTCCATCTGGTCTTGCAACCGGATCAGTTGACAGAGGAGTTCCGCCGCCGGCGTCATCAGCGGCCCGAATCCGTAGCGCGCCTGCGCCGTCCCGACGACGTAGAGGTTTTTATAATCAGGCAGCACGGAGCCCGCGTAGGTCAGCGCGTTGCTGCCCCTGACCGGCACGAGCCCCGGTGGCAGGAAGGGGAAGCTCAAGTGAAACCCCGTGGCGCAAACCACCGTGTCGAACTCGTCCGACGTGCCGTCAACGAAGAAGACCTGCCGCCCCGCAAACCTTTCGATGTCGGGTCGCGGGCGGATGCGCCCGTGCTTGACGTAATGGAGTAACTCGCTGTTGAGCGTCGGGTGGTGCTCGAAGATGCGGTGATCGGGGCGCGGCAGGCCGTAGTCCTCGTATCGGCCGAAGACGACGCGCAGCACGGCGCGCAACAGCAGGCGCTGGACGAAGACCGGCATCCAACTGCTGACCACCTCGGGCAGAGGGACGCCGAAGATCGTCTTCGGCAAAAACCAGTAGCCACGCCGCAGGCTGAGGTGACAACCGCGGCCGACGCGCGCCGCCTCCGAAGCCACATCGCATGCCGAGTTGCCGCCGCCGATGACGAGCACGCGCTTGCCGGCCAATTGTTCGGGTCGCTTGTAGTCTTTGGAGTGGAGGTACTCGCCGTCGAAACGGCCGGGGTAGTCTGGAAATCGCCGATCCCAATGGTGCCCGTTGCAGACGACGAGCCCTTTGTAAATGCGCTGCTCGCCGCACGCCAGATCTACTTCCCAGCGGCCGTCGGGCAGCGGCCGCGCCGACACGACTTTGGTGTGAAACTGGATGCGAGGCCGCAGGCCGAACCGCTCCGCGTAAGAGCGCAGGTACTCGACCATCTGCCGCGCGCTCGGGAAGTCAGGATAGTCGTCCGGCATCGGATAGTCGGCGTACTCAGTCGTCTTCTTCGACGAGATGATGTGCGCCGTCTCATAGACGCCGTGATACCAGTTGCCACCGAGGTCGTCGTTGGCTTCCAACTGCTCGTAAGGGATGCCGTGTTGCCGCAGCGCCTTCGCAACGGCGAGGCCCACCGGCCCGGCGCCAATCACCGCCAAGTTGTCGGAACGATCGATCATGCGCGTCGGGGTCTCTGCAGGAAATCAACTATTCGGCGAGGTTATAGCGCACGGCAGGAAGGGGCGCAAGAGGAGGAATTTTGACGCCTCGCCGGGCTTCTCGTAGCGGCCGATCGTCGGATCGTTGACGGCAGCAACGACTAAATTGTTGGGGATGTAGTCTCTGGCCGAAAGGCCGGCCGCATGAAGAGTGCGGCCGGCCCTGATTCTGTGTGGGTTATCACAGCACTGCGATGCCGGCGGGGCTGCCGCCGGGGCCAAAGCGCTCCTCGGGGGCCATGTCGCCGTCAATGGTCTTGGGGAGGCCGCCGAACTCACCGATCTTAGTGAGGCTGCCGTCGCGGTGGATCCGCCAGCCGGCGACTCTGCCGGAACCCGGCAGGACGTTGTAGAGGAAGCGCCCGTTGGGGCTCACGCGGATGTCGAGCGGCGTGGAGCCCTGCCGGTTGGCGCCGGGGGCGCAGGAGGGGTGCAGGGCAAATCGTCCGTGACGCCGGCGACGGCGTCGAGCAGCGTCAGACTCCCGTCATTGCCGATGGTGTAACTTGAGATGTCACCCGTCCCGTAGTTTGCGGCGTAGGCGTAACGGCCGTTGTTTTCGAGCCAGCACGTGTCCAATTGGAAGTTGAGCACGTTCGGCGAGATCGGGGTGAGCGATCCGTTATTGTTGATCCGGAACGAACCGGCCGATCCGGTCAGGTTCGGTCCGCCGACGAACAGGGCGATCAGCAGATTGCCGTCGTCGTCGAACGAGAAGCCGAACGGGCCGAGATTGTTGAAGTTAGTTCGGGTGAAATTCGTTGACGGGCGGCCGTTGCCGTTGACGTTGAAGACGAGCACCCGGCCCAGTCCGGTCGGCTGGGTGAAGTTAGGAAGCAGAGCGCCCGCGGCGGGACCGTCCTTGATCGTCACGACGAGTTTGCGGCCGTCGGGCGTAAACGACACCTGCGTCGGGTTGAACAGGGTGTCGGGTGGGTTGTCCTGACTGGCGTTGAGGAAGCGGGTCGAGTTGGGGATCGGGGTGAGCGTTCCATCGTTACTCAGCCGGAAACCCTTGATGCTCCCCGGTCAGAGCCGTTCAGGGCGTAAACGAGATCGTCGTGCTGGGTGACGCTGTTCGGAAAGCGGCGGCCCGGCGAGCCGCCGCCGGTCGGCTCGATGTCGGTGATCGGTCGCTTGAGACAAATCCTTGATCGACTTAATGGATGTTTACCGGGGTGTGGGCGTATCAACCCTCTGATCAACTTCAGCCAGAGTTAATTCATGTGCGGGGCGAGCGGGTATCTTCAGACTAGCAAGCATCGCCGAAGCGCGGTCTTGAGGTTTCTTCTCCGATTTTCCAGCGCAAACTGGCCGCCGTGCCCTTTGATTGACACTGCCGTAAGCCGCTCTTTATATTTCCTATTGGCGGTGCGGGTAAGCTGAACACGCCCCGCCGCCTCTTGTCCACAATTTCTCCTCACCCCTTTTGCCTCGTCACAATTTTTTCGGAAAGGTCGTACCATGATCCGCATCTGCCTCGCCCTCTGCTTTTGCCTCGCCGCGTCGCTGCTAACCGCGAACGCCTTCGCGCAAGACCACCCTTTCGCCGCCACCCAGCAAACCGCTCGACTTCCGACGCCGATCAAGCACGGCGGCAAGATCGAATCGAAGTACGACGGGTTCGCTTACGAAACCATCGTCGCGCTCGACAAAATGAAAGTCACCTGCCGCGACGCGAGAAGCATCAAGGCCGCGTTCAAAGATTCATGCGTGAGCTTCGCCGTCTCGCTTCACCTGCCCGGCCAGCAACTCGACTTCGTCCGCCAAGCGAAGCTGCGGCTGTTCTTCGAGACTAAAGACTGGGACGCGCGCCATGCGTCCAACGAGCGCGACCTGACGGTCGTCGCCGATGGCGAGAGTTTCAAAGTCGGCACCATGGCGTTGGTCAAACAGGACGTGGGCGGGGGGCTGACCGATGGGGTGATGAGCGAAGTGCTGGAAGTCTCTCTGCCCTACCAGACCTTCGGCAAGATCGCGCGGGCGCAGTCAATCGAGATGAAGGTCGGCCCTACCGCGTTCGGGCTGAAGGAGAAGAACGTCGCCGCCCTGCGCGATTTGCAGGGTCGAGTGAAACAGTGAGCCGCCGACGTTTGGGGCATCCGTCCTTGTTCGCGCTCGCGGTTCTCGCGGCGGGTGACAGTCGCGCCCTGTCAGATTCTCAAGTCATTGGGAATGGGCTTGCGGCTTCGGCCGCCTGATGTGCGATGAGAACTGTGTCTCACCGTGCGCGGCGGTTTTCCTTACCGGGGCGTAGCCCCGGCAGTATTCGGAGGGCGACACGCGGAAGGGCACAGCCCTTCCGCACATCGGGCGGCCGAAGCCGCAGGCACGAGCCAATTTATGTTGATATTAACGGCACGCGCTTCCTTGATGCGGCCTCTTTCTCTTTTTCCACGGCACGGGCATCTGTCATAATCCCCTCGGTCTCTTCGTCTGCTTTTGAACGCTCGACGCAAAGGTACACAGCATGACATCCCCCTCCAACTCACGGCGGCGCACAACAGTCTGGGCGACGCTGCTCGTTATCGCGTCCCTCTGCCACGCCCCGCTCGGCGTCGGCCAGCAGCGTCGCCGGCCGCAGCAGCAGCAGCAACCACCCGCGACGCGGCAGCAGCAGCAGATCAATACAACCCCGCCCGGCGCGCAGCCGCAGCAGACAACGCCGGCCACCGACAGTAGCGCCGCCCCGATGTCCGCGGCGGAACGGGACGCCGCGGGCGTGACATTCGACACGCTGCTCGCCGCGGACGACTACGCCGTCTATGGCGAAGTGCGCGACGTGGGGAAACTCTTCGCCTCGCAGGAAATCATCGAGTTGCTCGCGACGCTCAAGTTGACGAAAGAGGCTCCGCCCGAGTTGGCCGCTCTCTTCAATTTCCTCTCGGAACGCGCTGACACGCTTTCGACCTCGCGCGTGCTGTTCGGCGCGGTCCCGGCGCGAGAGAAACTGCCGGATGTGCTCGTCGCCGTCGAGATGGGTTCGCCCGAACAGGCCGAGAACCTCATGCCCGAGTTGCGCGAGTTCGCCACCACGAATCTCCAATCCCTCTTGCAGTCCGCGAGCGGACCGCAGGCAATCCTGACGACAGACACCACTGCTGCTAATCCCCCACGGCCGCGTCGCCGCGCCGGGCGACGCCGCAACCGCGCCGCCGGACAAAACACAAGCGAACGACCGCCGCCGCAGCAGCAGCAGCCCGCGCCGGCCTTCCACCTGAAGCGCGCCGGCAGCGTCGTCGCCATCTCCGACCGGCCGTTCACCTTCAAGAGCCTGCGCCGCACGGACGACAAACTCCTCTCCGACGAGCCGAGCTTTCAGGCCGCGCGCGCGCGACTTGGGGCCGAGACGCTGTTCCTCTATTTCAACCTCCGGCGCGTCGAGAAGTATTCCGAGCAACTGCGGAAAGAGTCCGAGCGGAAGGTCGCCGAGGCGCAGCGCGAGGCGCAGCGCAACGCAGCTTCGGGCGACCCCGCGGACGAAGCGGCGTTGGTCGCCGCCTCCAACGCGAATATGAACGCCGTTGTGATCGGAACTCGCTCTGGTGCGGTGTTGACCGCCAACACCAATCAGGCGGGCGGGCCGGCCGTCGTCCCGAGCGACGACGAGTTGGCGAATTTAACCGGCCCCGCTCCGGACATCATCCAAAGCGACGCGCCCCCGCCCGCGCCGACGCCGACGCTCACGGCCGAAGAGCAGGCCAAAGTTGAACAGCAGCAACGCGCACAGCAGATTCAGTCGGCAATCGGGATGGCGATGTTCGGGGGAAGCCTGCTCAGCGCGGGCGGAGGCTTCGGCAGCAATGCGTGGCCCGAGGCCATCGCCGTCGGGGCGGCGCTCGAAGAAGACGCGCTCGTGCTGCGCGCGCTGTTATTCAACGCCTCCGAAGAGCAGCCGCTGCGGCCCATCCCCTTCGTGCCGTTGCTGCAATCCGGCCCGGAGATCGTCTCCGAGGCCGCGAACGTCCTGCCCGCCGGCACGGACGTTTTCATCAGCGCCTCGCTCGACCTGCCGCAGATGTACGACTACGTCGCCTCCTCGCTCGGGCTGCTCGATCTCGCGGCTGCCGCCGGCGGCGGCGAGGGGACCAAAGGCGGCTCGTTTCAGTCGGCACTCGACGGATTCCAAAAGGACATCGGCTTTCGCATCAAGGAAGACTTGCTCAACGCGCTCGGCCACGAGTTAGCCATCAGCTTCCCGACGAACTGGATCGGCGGCCCGGCCGTCGCTCGCCGCGGCGCGGAGAAAGATGAAAAGGAGAAACGCCTGCGGCAGACTTCGCCCGTCTTCCTCGTCGCCCTGAACGACAAGCGAAAGTTGCAGGAGCTGTTGCCGAAGGCGCTCGCCGGTTTCGGGATCACGGGGGTGAGCGAGCAGCAGTTGATCGAGAAACGCGGCGAGGTCGAGTTGCTGACTTACGCGCAGGGCACGGTCGCTTTCATCGAGCAGTTCCTTGTCATCGCGCCCGACGCCGAGACGATGCGCTGGATCGCCGACTCTTACAACGGACGCGAGACGCTCGCGTCTACCGCCGCCTTCCGCGACGCCATGAGTTGGCAGCCGCGCCAGACGCTCGGGCGGATCTACGTCTCCGGCGACGTCCTCAAGTCCATGTTTGAAGACCCGCGGGAGGCGTCCGAACTCGTCGAGGACGAAGGCTTGCGCGGTCTCATCGCGCGCCTGCCCGAAGCGTTGGGGGCCGTCACGCACGTCCTGTCGAAAGACGACAACAAGCTCTTCCACGAGTTGCGCCTGCCGAAGAATCTGCTCGCGCGCGCCGCCGCCGAGATCGCGATCGGAGAAAAGCTCGCCCCGCTCAAGGGGGCCGAGTCCATGGCGCGCTGGAAGATGCACGCCGTCAAGAGCGCGCAGGATAGTTTCATGGAGGCCAACAAGCGCTATGCGTCGCTCGAAGAGTTGAAGAACTTCGAAGGCCTACCCGACTACCTGAAGGAAGATGAGTTCGAGGTCGAGGGCTACGAACTGAAAGTCTCGGCCTCCGGCGACAAGTTCGAGGCCACGGCCACTCCGACTCTCTACCGCAAGACCGGCCGCTTTTCGTTCTACATCGATCAGACCGGCGTCACGCGCGGCGGCGACCTCGGCGGCAAAGCCGCGAGTGCGTCGAGCGAGCCGGTAAACTGATTCGTTGATTGAGAAGTTTAATTTCGGGGGCCAACCCGCACCTGATTCACCGCGGAGGCGCGGAGAATAGCGCAGAGGGACGCAGAGAAAGCATTCAACCCTCTGCGTTATTCTCCGCGCCTCCGCGGTGAAAGGCCTTTCCCGGCTCGCTCAACCGCCTTCACACCCCGAGTCAACAAAATCTCGCCACCGAGCATCAAGAAACACGCACGTCACACGTTCTACCGGCGGCCACATCTCTGAAGGCCGCAGCCGGCCGCGCACGTTCCGCGACCCGCGCCCCATTCTGTTTCGCCGAGGAGTCTTTCACATGAAGTCAAAAGTTTTGCTCGCCGCCCTGCTCGTCCTTTCCCTGTCGGCCCAATCAATCTCTAAACCCGGCGCGCGTCGCCGGCCCGCGACAAAAAACGCGCACGCACGCGCCGACGAACCCGCGCTTGACGAAATCCGCCGCGGCGTCGGCGCCCAGACAGGTCAGACGTTGCCGATCCGGCGCGTCATCCTGTACAGCAACGGCGTCGCCTACGTCGAGCGGCGCGGGACGGTGACGGGCCACGCCGAGGTCAACCTGTCGTTCAAACAGTCGCAGGTGGACGACGTGCTGAAGTCGATGGTCGTGCTCGATCTCGGGCAGGGGCGCGTCGGCGCGGTCAGCTACAACTCCTCGGCCCCGCCGTCGGCGCGGATGGCCGACATCCCCTTCTCGATCACGGCCGAGAGTAACGGCACTTCAGGCGGCGGGCTGGCCGGCGTCCTCAGTCAGTTGCAGGGCGCGCGCGTCCTCGTGACGACGACGGCGGGTACGACCGCCACCGGCTCGATCCTCACGGTCGAACAGCGACGCGAGCCGCAGACG
>JBOGOY010000019.1:0-13963 GCA_050748185.1 Pyrinomonadaceae bacterium | reverse complement strand
ATGGTTAACAGTCGGCTGAATGCGAGAATGAGGGCACGGACTCGTCGGTTCGCGCCCGCGATGTGTGGGAGCGGACGGTGTTAACATAGCGGGCGTCGCGAGAAAACTCGGTCAGCGCGGCCCACCGCCGGCGTGGGATTTTTCCACGATCCTTTTCCCACGATGGCGCATCCAACGGGTCAGGCCGCCCGCTCCGGTAATCTGCCCACGCCCGAGGAGTGTCAGTCATGAGAAAGTTTACCGCCACGTTTTTGCTCCTCTCCCTTCTGTCAACAACTTTGCCGCCGGCCGCCGCACAGTCGCGCGCCCGCCGCGTCGGCCAATCAAGCCAAACGCCCGCGCCGACCGCCGAGCCCGCCGCCACGACGACGAGGACTGCTCGGCCGCCGACGCTCGGCGGCGCGACCGTCTCGAACGACGGCACGACGCACGCGCGCACCGCGCCCGCCGGACAGCATCAGCCCGAAGAGGTCGGCGAAGACGAGGTGGTGCGCGTGGACACGACGCTCGTCACGATCCCGGTCAGCGTGATGGACCGCGACGGCAAATATGTGCCGAGCCTCCGGCAGGACGAGTTCAGGATTTACGAAGAGGGGGTCGAGCAGGAGGTCGCTTATTTCGCGACGGTCGAAAAGCCCTTCACCGTCGCCCTCGTCCTCGACACTTCGGGATCGACGAAGTTCCGCCTCGAAGAAATTCAGGACGCCGCCATCGCCTTCGTCAACCAACTCCGGTCCGAAGACCGCGTACTGGTCGTTTCATTCGACGATCAGATCAACCTCCTCAGCGACTCGACGAGTGACCGCGCCGCGCTCAGGAGCGCCATTCGCCGCACCCGGCCCGGCAGCGGCACGCGCCTCTACGACGCCGTCGATCGCATCATCAACCAGCACCTCGCGCGCATCGAGGGGCGCAAGGCCATCGTCCTCTTCACCGACGGCGTGGACACGACGAGCAGCCGCGCCAGCCACGGCAGCAATTTGCAGGACGCCGAAGAACTCGATGCGTTGATTTACCCTGTGCAGTACGACACCTTCGACGACTCGTTCGCCAACACGACGGGAGGCGGCGGGCGCATGCCTCGCAGCGGCTCGGGCTCGATCATCGACATTCTGGGGGGAATCATTCTCGGCGGCGGGGTGAGAATCGGCCGCGGCGGCGGGGGGACGGGCGGCGGTACGACCAACTGCTCCGGCTGCACGCGCGAAGAGTACGAACGCGGAGACCGTTACCTCAAAGACATGGCTCGCCTGACCGGCGGCCGCGTCTACGAAGCCGACACGACCCGCAACCTCGAACGCGCCTTCTCCCTCATCGCCGAAGAACTGCGCCGCCAGTACAGCCTCGGCTACTACCCCAAGCAGCCAGCCCGGGCCGGCCAGCGCCGCCGCATCAAAGTCCGTGTCATGCGCCCGAGCCTCGTCGTCAAAGCGCGCGACAGTTATATCTATCGACCGTCGAGTGGAACCAACAGTCAGGATGCCGGGCGCACCCAGCCGGTGCTGCAAAAGCGACAACTCGCGGGGAAGTGATTAAAAGAACTGCTACGATCGTAAAAGCGTGAGGGGGAAAGGTAATCTCAGCCTTTCCCCTCACGCTTTTTGCTTCCTCCCGCCCTCGACCCTTAGACAACTGTTCCGTCTTTCACCGTCGCGTTCTTCGGGACGAGGATGATGCGATCGCGGATGTAGTACCCTTCGGCCTCGTTGTCGAGGTTTTCGACGCCGCGCTCGTTCACCAACCGGACGCCTGCCCCGATGCGCGCGTTCTTGTCGATGATGGCGCGGCGAACGACCGCGCCCTCGCCGATGCCGATGCGCGGGCGGCCCGTCTCGCGATCCTCGCGCATCTCCTCGATACTCTGGTAATAATCCGAGCCCATCAGGACCGCCTCTTCCATGAACGCGCCCGGCTCGACGCGACTCCGCAGGCCGATGATCGAGCGCTGGATGCGCGCCCGCGTGATGATGCAGCCCTCGCTCACGATCACGTCCGTCAAATCCGACTGATGGACCTTGGATGGCGGCAGGTAGCGGGCGCGCGTGTAGATCGGAGCCTCGGTATCGAAGAGGTTGAACTTCGGCAGGACGGCCGTCATGTCGATGTTCGCCCAGTGAAAGGCCGAGATGGTTCCGATGTCCTCCCAGTAGTCGTCGAAGAGGTACGCCTGCACGTTGTAGTTCTCGATCGCCGCCGGGATGAACTCACGCCCGAAGTCCACGGCCTCGGGGTGGGCGGCGAGCAACTCCCCCAGCCGCTCGTAGTTGAAGACGTAAATGCCCATCGAGGCAAGGAAAGGCCGGCGCTCGGCCTCTTCGGGGCTCAGGCCGAAGGCGGTCGTGTCCACCCGCATCTCTTCGAGCGCTTCGCCTTTCGGCTTCTCGCGAAACTCGGTGATGCGCCCTCCGCCCTCGGCTTTGAGCAGACCGAACTCTTCGGCCGCTTCGCGCCCGAAGGGGATCACCGAGACGGTCACGTCGGCCTCGGTCTCGAAGTGACGCGCGAGGAACTTGCGGTAGTCCATCCGGTAGAGGTGATCGCCCGAAAGAATCAAAAGCGTGTCGATGTTCCAATCGCTGATGTGCGGCAGCACTTGGCGGACGGCGTCGGCCGTGCCCTGAAACCACTGCGGGCTCTCGGGCGTCTGCTCGGCGGCGAGGATTTCGACGAAGCCGTCCGAGAAGCGCGAGAAGCGATAGGTGCGCGAGATGTGACGATTGAGAGAGGCCGAGTTGTACTGCGTCAGCACGAAGATTTTGATGATGTCCGAGTTGATGCAGTTCGAGATTGGGATGTCCACGAGGCGGTACTTGCCGCCTAAGGGGACGGCGGGTTTCGACCGCCGTTGCGTCAGCGGGAAGAGGCGCGACCCCGCGCCCCCGCCCAAGATCACCGCCAGCACGTTGCGCTTCGATGGCATGACCGGTTCACCGCCTACTTTTGAAAACTGGAAGAACGCCTGTGGGGCCAGCATAGACGCAATGCGCCGCGCGTTTCAAGGGCAACGCGCGCACCCACCGCGGCACGAACCAGATCGGCCGTTTGGAACTCGCGTAACTCTGATAGTCAAAGTCACCGGGTACGAGTTGGCCGCCCAACTCTGCAAGTTCCTTAAGCCTTACACGCAAGCCGCCTGACATCCCGACTTGGTCCTCCTCGGGGAGGGCCAGCCGACAAGCCCCCTCTCCTTCCTTAAGGAGAATCCATGTACACTACACGGGAGCTTGTGAAGCTCTATCTCGAGACGTCCATCCTTACTGCACTTTCGACTGTCGTTGCGCTCACAAACTAATACCCCGAGACTTTGTAATCTTTTGTCCTGTACTTAGCGCTGAGACACTGATCGTCATTTACCGCAAGGGCTCTAAGAATTACACCACCAGAATTAATTTGCCGAACCGAGAGCTAGTGTCTACAAAAGAGTTGCCAATGTTGGGCGTTGATGAGTAGAGCACCCCTGTTATCCAAATCTTGAATCCGCCGCCGAGCGAGAACAGTTCGGGCGACATCTTCATCGCGTTCTCGACGGCCAACCCCGAAATTAATAAGACTTCGGGGACGGCTCGGTTATCCATGCTGCCCAACGAACTGATCAGCCCACAGTTCGACGCAACCGCCAGCGCCACTGAACAGGCGAGGATCAACGTTCTGGTGGCGGCCGAGACCATGACGGGGGTTAATGGGACCACGGTCTATGCGCTTCCGCACGATCGTTTGCGAGAGGCTTTGAAGAAATACAACCGGCTGGTGGAGTAAGATAGATATGTGCGCCGCTTGCCTTCAAGACTGCGGCGCGCGGAACAGTTTGAGCAGGGCAATTTCTTCGGGCTCGTACTCGGGCTGCTGGCGTTTGATGCGGCGCTGCCGGCGCGCGCGAAACTCGTCGAGCGTGACGCCCTGCTGGTAGCGTTCGAGTACGACGGGGTGGACGTAGCTCGCGCGGCAGACGGTGGGCGTGTTGCCGAGGTGTTCGGCCACTTTTTTGACGGCGCGGACGACGTTGCGTTTCCACTCCCGCTCATCTTCAGACACGCCAAGTTCGGCCAGTTCGACCGCGGCCAGCAGCGTCCCGCCCCACGTGCGAAAGTCTTTGGCGGAAAATTCTGATTCAGTGGCTGCTTTGATGTAGTCGTTCACGTCGCGCGGCTTGACGGCGACGGCGCGGCCCTCTTCGTTCAGATAGTGAAAGAGCTTCGCGCCGCCGATCTTTTGAATGTCGCGCATCAGCATCGCCAACTCCTCGTCTACGAGAATGCGGCGGTGCTTGATGTGGTGCTTGCCGGTAAAGCTAAAGACGAGGCGACCGCCGCGTTTGATCTCAAGGTGGCGGTTGCGTAGCGACGTGACGCCGTAGGTGCGGTAGCGTTTGACGCTCTCTTCCGAGCCGACGCGGAAATAGAGATCGTTAATCAGCCGGACGACGACCGCGAGCACGCGCTCGCGCGGTAAGCCTTCGAGCGCGATGTCTTCGTTAGTCTTGCGTCGCAGGTTTTTCAACTGTTCGCCGAAGCGTTCGATCTTTTCAAACTTGCCGCGCGCCCGTTTGGCGACGAACGACGGGTGATAGATGCGTTGGACGCGCCCCGAGGTATCGACACCGATCGCTTGCAGGCGGTAATGCGCGCCGGGCGCGATGTGGACTTCTTTCCAAGCGGGCGGGACGGCGAGCGACTTGATGCGTTCCAATTGCGTTTCGTCGGTGATGCGTTTCCCTCTAGCGTCTTCGTACCAAAAGCCGCGTCCCTTCGAGCCGCGCCGCCGCCACCAACGGGCGCGCTGTCCGCTCGTCACGCAGGCCGTGCTCGGCTGCCCGGCCGCTGTGGCCGTTGCGGTCGTCGTCAGCTTTCCTGCTTGCGTCGTGGCGTTGTTCGACATCTCCCTCCCAGCGGCCCGCTTGAATTGCGAAAGGCCAAGACGCTAGCAGCTTAACTGCTTGGCCTTGGCCTTTGTGCGCTGTAACTTTGAAATTTTTATGTCGCCGCGTTGACGGGCTCGGCGGGCGTGACGTAGTAAAGAATGCGGTTGCAGTTGTCGCAGATGATGATCTCGTCGCCGCGACGGATTTGGGCCATCAGGTGCGGCCGGAGCGACATGAAGCAGGCCGAGCAGGAATTGTTGCGCGCCTCGGCCACCGCGACGCCGTCGCGGATGCGCGTGCTGATGCGGTTGTAGAGCGCGCCCATCGCTTTGGGGAGCGCTGCCAGCGCCTGCTCGCGCTCGCGGCGGCTCGTTTCGAGCTGTTCGGCTTGACCGCGCGTCTGCTCTTCCAGCCCCTTGAGCTTCTCTTCCACTTCGGCGCGAAGTTGCGCGATCTGCGGCTCGATCTCGGTGATCTTTTTCTCGGCCGTCTCGAAAGCTTCCATCTGTTCGAGCGTCTGCGTCTCGAGCTGCGAGAGGTGCTTGCGCGCGGCGTCCGCTTCGCGGATCGCGGCCCCGTACTCCTTCTCGTTCTTCGACGACATCAGGGCGCGCTCGGCGTGCTCGGCCTTGTGCCTCGTCTCTTCGATTTCGCGTTCGAGCCGGACGCGAGCCTCGCGCGCCGCGTCGCGCTGCTGTTCGACGGCCCGAAATTCAAAAGCGCGCTGCTCGAACTCTTTTTCGATCTCAGCGCGCCTTTCCGGTATCGCCTTCAACTCCGACTCCATGAGCCGGATCAGGCTGTCGGTCTTCTGCAAAGCTATCAACTGGGCCAACTCAGTTTTCACTCGGAGCTCCTCCACAACGCCGCGAGCGACGGGTGACTCCGCCGCGCCTTATCCAAGTGAAAGATCATTACACAGACGGCGGCCAGTGACAAGCGGGGGCAAAGCAGAGGTCAGAGGTCAGAGGTCAGAGGTCAGAAAAATCTAGTTATGACTGACCTCTGACCTCTATTCATAGCGGAGCGCTTCGATCGGATTCAACCGCGCGGCCTTCCACGCGGGCCAGAGGCCGAAACCGACGCCGAGCGTGACCGAGACGACGAAGCCGACAACGGGAGCCCAGAGCGGAATGTAGGTGGGCAGGAAGGATTGAATGAGCAGGGCGAGAAGTGCTCCTAAGGCAATGCCGAGCACGCCGCCCAAGCCCGTTAGGGTCGCTGATTCGATCAGAAACTGCGTCACGATGTCGCGGCGGCGCGCTCCGACGGCCTTACGGACTCCGATTTCTCTGGTCCGCTCGGTCACGCTCACCAGCATGATGTTCATCACGCCGATGCCGCCGATCAGCAGCCCGACCGAGGAGATGGCGACCATCAGAGCGAAGACGCCGCCGGTGATCGCGCCGAACTGCTCGAGGATCTGATCCGAGGTCGAGAGGCCGAAGTTGTCTGGTTTGCTGTAAGGAACTTTGCGCCGGCGGCGGAGCACCTCGCGCACCTCTTCGACCGCCTCGCGCATTAGGCCGGGCCGGGCCTGCGCCATGATGAAGTTGTCGTCCACATCCGGGTAGAGTTGCTGCAACGTGAGGTAAGGCAGATAGACGGCCTTGTTCTCGTTGTTCGGGTCTTCCGCGCCGACAAGGAACGTCTCGCGCTCGGTTAAAACGCCGATCACTTGGTAGTTGCGCCCGTCAATTAAAATCGTTCGGTCGAGCGCGCCGGTGAAAGGGAAGAGCACGGCCGCCACGTCGCTCCCGATGACGGCGACCTCGGCGTGGCGCGTGTTCTCTTCGTCGGTGAAGGAGCGGCCCGCGGCGAGATTCGTCACGCCCATCTGGAAGTAAGTGGGCAGCGTGCCCTGCACCGTCGCGTTGGTCATCTCGACGCCGCCGCGCCGCACGTTGACGCGCTCGGTGAACGGCCCGGCGGTGAAATCAACCGGCGACATGAACGGCGCGACATTCGCGAGCGAAGGGCACTCGGCCTGCAACGCGAGCGCGTCCGCGTAGCTCAGAGGCTTACGCATCCGCTCTTCGGCCGACGGGTTGAAGTTGAAACCGGGATCGAAACGGTAGGCATAGATCGAATTGGTCCCGAACGACTCGATCTCCTTCGACACCCGCGCCTCGATCCCCGAGACGAATGCCGCGATCACGATGACCGTCATCGTCCCCACCACGACGCCTAAGATCGTCAGAAACGAACGCAGCTTATTCGCCCTCAAAGTGTCGAGCGCCATCAGCAGGTTTTCGTAAATGTCGGTGCGGAAGAGTTTCATAAAAAGTAGCCAGTAGCCAGTAGTCAGTAGCCAGTAGTTTAATGTCTAAAATCAGTGCTGGCCGTGGCTCTCAAGTAGCTCTCAAGCATTCTGCTCACTTCGTTTAATGCCTCAGTAAGATCAGCCGTGTCGCCGTAGTCGAGGTCTCTGGCGAGAATCAGGTAGTAGCGACACTCTTCGAGCGAGCCTTGCGCGATGTTGTAGAAGCGCAGTTTGTCGGCTTGCCCGCGCTTCTTGAATCCCTCAGCGAAATTTGCCGGGACGGACACGGCCGCGCGTCTGAGTTGCGAGGTCAGACCGAACAACTCGTGCTTCGGGAAGCCCTCCGTCTGCCGGTACACGGCCAGCACCCAGCGATGCGCCTTTCTCCAAACTTCAACGTCCTCAAACCTTTTGCTGCTCACGCCATAACCTCGACCTGCCGGCAGGTGGGTTCTTCTACTGACTACTGGCTACTGGCTACTCCGCTCTGAGCGCTTCAATCGGGTCGAGCCGCGCGGCTTTCCACGCCGGGTAAACCCCTGAGATTAATCCGACACTGCCCGAGACGAACAACGCGACGGCGACCGCCGCAAACGGTAATGCCGTCGGGACGGGCGTGAACGTCGCGACGAGTTTCGCCAGCGTGTAGGCGATGCCGACGCCGATCGCGCCTCCGGTCAGCGACAGCAGCGTGGACTCGGCGAGGAACTGTTTGAGGATGTCGGAGCGGCGTGCCCCGACGCCCTTGCGGACACCGATCTCTTTGGTCCGCTCGGTGACGGAGACGAGCATGATGTTCATGATCACGATGCCGCCGACCACGAGCGAGATCGACGTGACACCGACGGCCGCCGTCTGGATGGTGCCGAAGATTTTGTCGCGCAGTTCGTTGATCGCCTCGGGCGTGACGACGCCGAAGTTGTCACGCTCGCCGGGCTGGAGCTTGCGGCGCGCGCGCATCACGACGCGGGCTTCGTCGAGTGCGTCGGCGTAAGCTCCGGGGTCGGTCGAGGTGACGCTGATGCTGATCGAGCGGCGCGAGCCGTAGAGTGAAAGAAAAGTCTGGAGCGGCATCGCGACGTACATGTCGCGCGATTGGCCGAAGACCGACCCGAGCGTCTTGCCGACGCCAACCACCTCGAAGGGCCGCCCGTCAACCTTAATCGAGCGGCCTAAGATACTGCCGGCCGGCGAAAGTTTTTCCGCCACTTCCGAACCGACGAAGCAGACCGCGCGGCGTGCCGTGGCCTCGGCCGGCGTGAAATAGCGCCCTTCGCCGGCCTCGATCTTCTCGATCTCGGCGATGTTCGGCGTGGCCGCGATGAGATGGATGCGGAAGAGCGAGGTCGCGCCGAACTTCACGTCGGCCTGCGTGTCCTCTTTCCCGCCGGCGTCCGCGATCGCTCCCCCGGCTGCGCGCCGGGCGCGCAAAACTTCGAGGTCTTCGAGCGTCACGTCGCGGTTACGCCGCCGGGCCGCGTTCAGCGCCTCGACGCTGGAAAAGTCTTCGATCCCAAACTTCTGCACCGAGAAGGCGTTGGTCCCGATGTTCGCGATCTTCTCGTCCACGTAGGTGTTGAAGCCTTCGACCAGCGACACGACGACGATCACCGTTGCGACGCCGAAGATGACGCCGAGGAGCGTCAGGAACGAGCGCAACTTATGCGCGAGGATCGAGGATAGGGCCAGTTTGATTGCTTCGTAAAAAGGCATCTGCGCTCTCGTATGACGGCCCGAACGATCAAGCTAACTGTTGGCCGTAGAGGGCCGCGGCCCGCTTGTTGATCTCCTCAGGCGAGACGTCTTCCTTGTGCGTCGAGATGAACCAGACGTGCCCGTAGGGGTCTTCCACGCTGCCGCCGCGGTCGCCGTAAAACTGATCTTTCACTTCTCTGACCAGTCGCGCCCCGGCGGCGACGGCCCGGCCGGCCACGGCGTCCGCGTCCTCGACGTAGAGATGGATGATCACGGGCGAGCCGCCGATCGTCCGCGGGCTGCGAAAATTCATGTCGGGGAATTCGTCGGCGATCATGACGCGCGAATCACCGATTACCAATTCGGCGTGACCGATCTTGCCGCCGGGGTCGGCCAGCCGCATTAACTCGGTCGCGCCGAATGCCTGCCGGTAAAACTCGATCGCGACGGCCGCATCCTCCACACACAGGTACGGCGTTACGGTGTGATAGCCTTCGGGGATTGGTTTCACTTCGTTTGGCATAAGCCCTCCTCTAACCTTCGTCTTCAGTTTCCGGCGAGGGATTGAACAGTGTGCGGGCTTATATCATAAAAGGGTTTCGTAGGCAAGACTTTGTTTCATGTCTGCAACGCACCGGGCGGCCCGCACAGAAGCCGGGGAGTGCGATTCGACACGACAGCGATAACCCATCCGCGCATTCCTTTCATGGCTGTATGGCTTACGTGAGGGCAGGCTCGAAAGTTTACCGACCGGGCACAAGCAGCACGACCTTGCCGAAGCTTTCGTTCGACTCCAGCCGACGGTGCGCCGCACGCACTTCGTCGAGCGGGAAGACGCCATCCACGACCGGCCGGACCGTGCCGCGCTTTAACAACGGCGCGACGTGAGCGGCGAACAGTCGGACGGCGCGCGCTTTCTCCTCGGTCGAACGCGCACGCAGAACCGTGCCTGTGAGTCGGAGGCGCTTGGACAGCACCGCGCCGAAGTCAAATTCGCCCCGCGCCCCGCCCATCGTGCCGACCAACAGCAGGCGGCCATGCGGCGCGAGCGCTTCAAGGTTAGCTGCGAAGTACGACGCGCCGACCAGATCGAGGATCAGATTGACGCCCGCGCCATTGGTTTGTTCGCGTGCCGCCGCGACGAACGCGCGCAGGTCTTCGCGGACGATGATGCCCTCGTCGAGCCCGAACTCGCGGCCCGCGCGTTCGAGTTTCTCCGGCGTCCGCGCCGTGCCGAACGTGCGTGCGCCCGCCGCGCGTGCTAGTTGGACGGCCGCGAGTCCGACGCCCGATCCGGCCGCGTGGACGAGCGCCGTCTCGCCCATCGCTAAGTTACCTTGCGTGAACATCGCGTCGTGCGCCGTGATGAACGCTTCGGGCACGGCCGCAGCCTCGGTCCAATCGAGGTTGTCCGGTATCTCGGCGCACGCGCTCTCGGGGACGACCGAATACTCGGCCTGTGCCCCGCCACCGGTGATCCCGAACACTCGCTGGCCCACACGCCAACGCCGTGCGGCGGGGCCGATCTCGGCGACCTCGCCCGCGAACTCCAAGCCCGGAATGTCTGCCGGCGCGCCCGCCGGGGCCGGGTATAGCCCGCGCCGCTGCAACAAATCGGCGCGATTCAACGCCGCCGCGCGCACGCGCACCAAGACCTCTTCGCCCCCGATGTTTGGCCGCTCGACTTCGCGCACTTCCAAAGTCTCTACGCCGCCGTGCGCCGTGATCATGACTGCGCGCATTCGTTCGGTCATCGCCTTCTTCCCTCCGTCGCGTAAGAGACAAGATAAAACTCTACGCCCGCCCTGTCACCTGTCGCCTGTCGCTTGTTAACGCTGTGTTAAAGTCTGCGGCGCGATGAGCGGCCCGCCCGAAACTTTCATCATCATCAACCATAGCGCGGCGCGTGCGCGCGCGGCTTGGTGTGCGGTGCGGCCCGAGTTAGAGCGGCACGGCGTCCCGTTCGCGGCGCACGAAGCGCGCGGGCCGGGCGACGCGCAAAGGCGCGCACGCGAAGCCTTGCAGGAGGGTTATCGCACCGTCGCGGTCGTCGGCGGCGACGGCACGCTCGGCGAAGTCGCCAGCGGCTTCTTCACGGCCGACGAATCGCGCGAAGACGGGTCAGGAATGCCCGCGCCCATTAACCGCGACGCCGCGCTCGCCGTTTTGCCCGGCGGCACCGGTAACGATTTCGCCCGCGCGTGTCAACAAGAGCGGGCGACGCTCGCGCTCTGGATCGAACGGCTCGTCGCGCACGCCCGCGCCGCGGATCAAGCACAGACGACGCGCGCCATCGATGTGCTGCACGGGCAGGTGTATGTCAGGGGCTCAAATGGCGATCAGGGAGCGCAACGCTCTTTCGTCTGCCTGAACGCCGCGACGCTCGGCATCGGCGCGGAAGTGGCGGGCCGGGTGGCGGCGCAAGCGGGCGCGGTGCGCGGGATGCCGGGCGAGGCTCGCTTTGCGATCGCGGCGCTCGGAGCGCTGGCCCGCTGGCGTTCGCGGCGGATGCGTCTGCTGGTTGACGGGGAAGAAGTGTTGACCTGTGGGACCAATCTGGTGGCTGTCGCTAATAGCGCCTACGCGGGCGGCGGCATGATGTTTTCGCCCGAAGCCCGTGTGGATGATGGATTGCTCGACGTGGTGACGGCCTGCGATCTTTCGCGCGCCGTGATTTTGCGCGAGATGGCGCGCATCCACCGCGGCGGCCACGTCGCCAACCCGCGCGTCCGCATCTGGCGCGGCCGGCGCGTCCGCATCGAGACTGAGCCGTCTTCGGACCCGCTTCCGATCGAAGCCGATGGCGACGTGCGCGGCCACACGCCCGTCGAATTTCAGGTGATGCCGGGCGCTTTGCGCGTGGTCGTGTGAGGGCGCAAGGCGTTTACAGGAGATTTGCCACAGAGTTCACAGAGAACACAGAGAAATTGATGAATGCGAGATGAATGCGAAAGGCGAAACGATGAATGAAAGCTCCGCCCGATCCTCCTTCATCGCTTCGCCTTCCGTATTTGCCCTCTCTGTGTTCTCTGTGAATTCTGTGGCTTAAATCCTGAGCGTGGTTCAGCCTTGTTGTGCCCCAAGCTGGCGCCGCACAACTCAGCCCCCACTTTCCCGCCGCTCAATCTCCAAAACTTTTTGCAGTCGCCGCACGTGCCGCTCCTCGCCGGTGAAGCGCGCATTGACGAAGGCGCGGACGATCTCCGACGCCACCTCGCTTCCGACGATACGTGCGCCGAGGCAGAGCACGTTGCAGTCGTCGTGTTCGCGCGACTGGTGCGCCGAGTAGGTGTCGGCGACGAGGGCCGCGCGCACGCCGCGCAACTTGTTCGCGGCGACCGACGCGCCGACGCCGCTGCCGCAGATCACGATACCGACTTCAACGCGCCCGTCGCGCACGGCCTCGCCGACTGAGCGCGCATAGTCGGGATAGTCGTCAGGCTTTGTGCCGTCGTGAGTGCCGAAGTCCTCGATCTCGTGCCCGGCCGCGCGCAGTTCTTCGATAATGCGCTCATTGAGCGGGAACCCACCGTGATCTGCTCCGATGGCGATTCTCATAGTTTCTCCGATCATTCATTCCACGAACAGTGCGTCCATGATAACTCCCGCAAACATACCCACGCCTGCAACCAAAATCACCAACCCGCAGCACAGCATCAACAGCGTAAACGTGGTGTCTCCTTTACTTTTGTTCGGAGCAAAGGCAAGAAGTAAGCACCAGAACGCACCGAGCGTCATAGTAAGCAAGCTCACCAACGGACTTCCCAACGACACGACTAAGTGCCAACTCAGGACACCGCCGAGTGCCGTAATAAGAGTGCCGATTGCAAATGTCAGAAGTGCGACCGTAAAGCGGAGCGCAAGTCCTCGCATGTAAGCCTCCAATTTGCTACAGAGCAACCGAGGGAACCTTTCGGCCCTATATTCTCAGCTAAGTTAGCGCCCATCCAAGCTGTTGCCTAACGTCCATTCAGTAACGCCCGCGCGCGTTCGACGACGTTCTCGACGTTGAAGCCCAACTCGCGCAAGGCCACGTCGCCGGGAGCGGACGCGCCGAAGCGTTCGAGGCAGATGCTGTCGCCGGACCAGCCGACGTAGCGATCCCAGCCGAGGCGCGCACCCGCTTCGACGCTGAGGCGGGCGGTGATGGCGGGCGGTAGCACTTCGTCGCGGTAGGTCTGATCCTGTTCCTCGAACAACTCCCAGCAGGGCATCGAGACGACGCGCGTGGGCGTGTCTTGTTGCTGCAACGCCTCGCGCGCTTCGAGCGCGAGCGAGACTTCGGAGCCGGTAGCGAGGAGGATCAGTTGCGGCGCGGCCATGTTGCCTTCCTTGTCGGTCGCTTCGGCGAGGATGTAAGCGCCGCGTTGCGCGCCCGCGGCCGGGGCGTAAATCTTGCGGTCGAGCGTCGGCACTTTCTGTCTGGTTAAGATCAAAGCCGTCGGCGCGTGCCGGCGCTCAATGGCGATGCGCCACGCTTCGCGCGTCTCGTGGGCGTCGGCGGGGCGGATGGTGTAGAGGTGCGGGATGGCGCGCAACGCCGCGAGGTGCTCGATAGGTTGATGCGTCGGGCCGTCTTCGCCAAGTCCGACCGAGTCGTGCGTGAAGATGTAAATGACCTGCACTTCGGAGAGCGCGGCGAGGCGGATCGAGGCCTTCATGTAATCGGAGAAGCACAAGAAAGTGCCGCCGTAGGGGATGAGCCCGCCGTTTAAGCTGATGCCGGTCAGGGTCGAGCCCATCGCGTGCTCGCGGACGCCGAAGTGGAGGATGCGTCCGTCGTAAGAGCCGGATTGAAAACTGCCGCCGTCTTTGATGTCGGTGTTGTTCGACGGCCCGAGATCGGCCGAGCCGCCGACGAGCATCGGCAGATGCGGCGCGAGAGCGTTCAGAACTTCGCCCGAGGCGGCGCGCGTCGCCATCGGCTTGGCCCCCTCGAACGAAGGTAGTTTCGCCTCCCAGCCTTCCGGCAGGTCGCCCTTCATCAGAGTCTGCCACGCGCGGCCCTGCTCGGCGTGCGCCTCGGCGTAGCGCGCGACCAGTTGGTCCCATTCGGCTTCGTGTTGCGCGCCGCGCTCGACCGCCGCGCGAAAGTGCGAGAGCGCCTTTTCGGGAATATAAAACTCTTTGTCTTCGGGCCACTGAAG
>JBOGOY010000018.1:0-14087 GCA_050748185.1 Pyrinomonadaceae bacterium | reverse complement strand
CAAGCCCGTCGCCGAACCCTGCCCACAGTGCAACGCGCCGTTCCTGCTGTTGAAGACGACGAAGAAGGGCACGACCCGGCGTTGCGCGCGCGAAGAGTGCGGGTACCAGTCAGAGGCGATGCCGATCGCCCCGGCGGCGCCGGCGACGACCGAGAGCGGGACGCGCGCGACGCGGTAACATCTGTTGGACTGTCATGCGCGAAAGGGGGCGGAGCTGGTAAGCCGCCCCCTTTCGCGCCGACAGTTTCTGGCGCGTGGGTTTTAACCTCGTGTCTCTTCCCGCGAATCTGAAACCTTTTCCAACTCCTTGTTGGATAGACACGTTTCCGCAGGGTAAGTCCATTTGAGAACTCTAACTCGTAACGCTTTTAAAGAGGAGATTCCGAAGACATGTTAAGACGCCACATGCTGGCCGCGCTGCTCGTCTGCTCTCTGTTAACCAGCTTGCCGGCGGTCGCGCAACAACCTGCCGCCGCCGCAGCGCCCGCCCCTGTGGCCGGGGCCGCTCAAGCAAACGATCCCGTCGAGCGCATCAAGGACGAGGGCATGAACCGCTCGCAGGTTATGCAGACGCTCTCGTACCTGACCGATGTCATCGGCCCGCGCCTGACTAACTCGCCGAACATGAAGCGCGCTAATGAGTGGACACGCGATCGGATGGCCTCATGGGGCATGCAGAACGCACATCTCGAACCATGGGGGCCGTTCGGGCGGGGCTGGTCCCTCAAGACCTTCTCGGCGCAGGTCGTCGAGCCGCAGGCCATCCCGCTCATCGCCTTTCCGAAGGCTTGGTCCCCCGGCACCGGGGGGCCGCTCACGGCCGAGGTCGTGTACGTCGATGCGAAGACCATGAGCGATCTCGACAAGTACCGGGGCCGCCTCAAAGGCGCGATCGTGCTGACCAGCGCGGTGCGCGAGGTCAAGGCCCACTTCGAGGGGCAAGGCACGCGCCTCACCGAGAAAGAGTTGCTGGAAATGGCGAACGCGCCCGATCCGGCCACGCGCCCGGCGCGCTCGTCCTTCCAGATCACGCAGGAACAGGTCGATCAGATTCTCTTCGGCCTGAAGAAGGCCAAGTTCTTCATGGACGAAGGCGCGGCCCTGCTCGTCGATTCGAGCCGCGGCGACGGCGGCACGCTCTTCGTGCAGTCGGCCAACGTCCCCGTGTCGGACCTGCCTGATCGAGTAGATGCCTCGCAGGGCTTCACGCTCTTTCGCCGCGGCACGCCGGTCTACGATAAGAGCGCGCCGCGGATCGTCCCGCAGATCGTCGCCTCGGTCGAGGACTACAACCGCATGGTCCGCATGATCCAGCAAGGCGAGAAGCTGCGGATGACCGTCAACCTCGACGTGCAGTTCCACGATCAGGACTTGATGGGCTACAACACCGTCGCCGAAATCCCCGGCAGCGACCCGCAACTCAAGGACGAGGTCGTGATGCTCGGCGGCCACATGGATTCGTGGCACAGTTCGACCGGCGCAACCGACAATGCGGCCGGCGTCGCCGTCGCGATGGAAGCCGCGCGCATCATCCAGTCGCTTGGCCTCAAACCCCGCCGCACGATCCGCGTCGCCCTGTGGAGCGGCGAAGAGCAAGGCCTGCTCGGCTCGCGCGCCTACGTCGAACAGCACTTCGGCAAGCTCGAAGGCGCGACCGGCGGTATCCCCGGCGTCCCTGCCGCGCCGGGTTCGGCGAAACTCGCCGCCAAGCCGGAGTACGACAAGTTCTCCGCCTACTTCAACCTCGACAACGGCACCGGCAAAATTCGCGGCGTCTATCTGCAAGGTAACCCGGCCGTGATGCCTCTCTTCCGCCAGTGGCTTCAACCGTTCAACGGCATGGGCGCTTCGACGCTGACGATGTCGAACACCGGCGGCACCGACCACCTCGCGTTCGACGCCGTCGGACTGCCCGGCTTCCAGTTCATTCAGGACGAGGTCGAGTACGAGACGCGCACGCATCACTCGAATCAGGATAACTATGACCGCATTCAGGCTGAGGACATGAAGCAGGCCGCGACCATCATGGCCGCCTTCGTTTACAACACGGCCCAGCGCGACGAGAAACTGCCGCGCAAGCCCGCGCCGGGACGGTGAAAAAGGGGAAGGGCGAAAGGCGAAGGGAGAGAGTCAGGACACCTGACAGTCAGACAAAAACTAAGGGCGGGCTCTCGCGTTAAGAGCCTGCCCCTTAATTTTTGTCTGATTGAGCTAAACGATTTTCGCCCGTCTCAGATGCCGACCCCCACGGCCTTCAGCTTCCGGCGTGAGCGGATGAAGAACCGCCCATCGAGCCGCCGCCTGTCGAAGCCGAGGTAGCCGGTGAAGGCGTGCGCTTCTGCGCCGAGGCATCGGCCTCCGAAAGAGCACTGCCGGTCTGCTGTTCGAGGCGCGAGCGTTGCGCCACTTCGCGCTGCGTCGAGAGATCGATGCCGATCATGTCTTTGACCCGACCGAGCAGGGCCGGCAGCACGACGTTCTGCGCCGTCTTCGAGAGTTCGTCCACGGCGCGACTGCCGAGGGTGGATAACTCCTGCTGCAGGCGATCGTAAGCTTGCGTCTCTTTGAAGCGCGCTAACACGCCGGGTTTCTCCGGCTCGGACGGCTCGGAGGTCTGGGCTTGATAGCCGCTGCTGTAAGACGGTCGCGACGCGGCGGCGTAGGGTGATGACGGCTCAGAAGCGCCGCCGGAGGTCGGCGCGTAGGTTCCGCCGGTGATCGGCTGGCCGGCGTAAGTGCGCGGTTCGCGAGTTTCGCGGGACGCGGGCGCGCCGCCGAGGTCCGGGAAAGAGTTGGCCGACAACACCTCGCCGTAATCTTCGCCCTCCGAGCGGTAGTATCGCTCGGCCAGATCGCCGTTCGAGCCGCGCAGCGCGCCGCCGACGCCGTAGCCGACCACCATGCCGACGCCGAGGGCGCCGAGCGTGAAGGCGAGTGGGCGACGCCGGTACTGCTCGCGCCAGTCGAGCGACTGCGAGATGGTCTCGCGCACTTGGTTGTACTGGTGAGACACGGTGTCTTTGATCTCCTCTACCGTGTGCGTGATTGATTCGCGCGCCTGATCCATGCGGCGTTGCAAATCGGCCTTGGTCGCGGTGTCGTCGTCCGCCGCCGCCGTCGTTTCGGCGGCGCGCGCGGTCGCTAAATTTCTTTCTTCAGCCATTGCTTGTCCTTTCTCAGCTCTTCCAGACTGCGATCCGGTGCGGGGCTGTGGGCCGCCAGACGGTTCTTCATGACGTAGGCCAGCGCGCCGCCGACGATCAGGTAGACGAGGCCGGTGAGCAGAAATCCGAGGGCGTAGCGGGCCGCCGGATCGAACGTGTCGAACAGCGTGGAGACGAAGAGGGCGACCGCCACGTTGAGCAGTGCGAACCCGATTGCCGCCAGCGCCCCCCCGACGGCGATCATTGCCGCCCCGCGCGTGTAAACCCCGACCTCTTCCCGAACCTCGACCTTAAATAGCCCGAGCTTGGCGTCAACGAGGCTCATCACCTGATCGCCTAAGCGCCCAAACATCGCGGGCAGGCCGTCAATGTCCTGCTGCTGCAACTGCCGCTCGGCCTCTGCCCGTTCGAGTTCCGCGCCGGCCGGCGACTGAACCATGCGTCTTTCAGCTTGTGCCATCGCTCAAACCTCCTCGATCCGAGATTTCAAGTTTAAGATTTGAAGTTTGAGGTTGGACTTAACTGCAAACCTTAAACTTGAAACCTCAAACCTGAAACCTGAAACTTATGTGATCTACCGGCGGCCCGAATTTTTAATCAGCAGCCCGATCAGGAAACCCGCCGCGGCCGAGACGAGAAGAGCCTGCCCCGGCTTTTGCCGCGCGTACTCTTTGGCCTCTTCGGCCACTTGGCTGAAGTCCTTGTTCTGCAGGTCGCGCAGCTTGTCGCCGACGACCGTCAGCTTATCGCCCATGTAATCTTTGGCCTGCGTCGCGGCGTCGGCGACCTTCTTGCCATACTCCTGCGCCTGCGCGCCGATTCCTTCGCCAGCGCGCGCCGTCGCCGTGCCCGTGGCCGCGCTGCCGCCCGTGGTACTCAGGCCGCCACCAATTGATGAACTACCCCCGGTCGTCAGGCTCGTGTCATGATCGCGCGTATCGCGGGTGGTGCCGATGTCGGTCGCGCCGGTGCCGGCGCCGCCGGTGTGCGGGGTGCTGCTGCTACTGCTATCTTCTCGCTTGTTCTGTGACATGTCAGTCTCTCCTAAATTCGTTTCGTATTGTCAGAATGAACGGGCGCGCCGATAGTTCAGGTGCCCTCCCGAAAATTTGCTTGTCCCTTCCAGTACGAGCAAAACACGTGCCGACAGGGCTCCCAACCCCGGCCGACTAATGAAAGTCGCCCCTGCATCGTCTGGCGCGAGAGGAAACACGTTCGCCTTTTGTTGTGAAAAGGTACGCCGCAGTATAGCGCAAGCCCCGGAACAATACAGCCAAAAAGAAACCTTCTCCCGGCCGTTGCCTGCGGCCGTGGACGGCTTGACAGCCAGCCCTCTAGTTTGGTAAGTAAGTACTTACTTTCTGAAAAGCGGTCAGTAATTGAGACAGGAGTTTAATGATCAGACCAGCAGAAATTGAGAAGTCCGAGGCGGGCCGCCAAGCCCTTGCGGCGGGCGGGCGCATGGCCGGCGAAGATCGCCGCCGCCAACTCGTACTCGTGGCGATGCGACTCTTTTCGCAGCAGGGCTTCAGCCGCACGACCACCAAAGAAATCGCGCAGGCGGCGGGCGTTTCCGAGGCGACACTCTTTAAGCACTTCGCGACGAAGGAAGACCTCTATGCCGCGATCCTCGATCACAAGGCCTGCGAGGGCGAGATGCCGTCGGCCTGCCCGAAGGTGAGCGAGGCCATCGCGCGCGGCGACAACCGCGCCGTCTTCGAGGGGCTCGCGCGCGCGCTGTTGCAATTCCACGAAGCCGATCCCGACTTCGCGCGCCTCCTCATTCGCTCGGCCCTCCAAGGGCACGAGTTGTTCCAGATGTTCTGGGAGAAGAGCGTGCGCCGGACGGCCGAGTTTCTGCGCGACTACCTGCGGCAGCAGCAAGAGGTGGGCACCGTCCGCCCCGATTTGAATCCAATGGTGATCGCGCGCGCCTTCTCGGGCATGGTCGTCAATCATTCTTTCGTCAACATCCTTTTCGAGCCGCAACGCCGGCTGCTCAACATCTCGAACGAGCAGGCCGCGTGCGATTTCACCGAGATACTGTTGCGCGGCGTCGCCACCGAAGCCGCCGCCAAGCTTGCCCCGGCGCCGCGTGCCCGAAAGAGCGCGGCCCGGCCGAGAAATAAGAAGAAGTGAAGAGCAAAGTCATGATCTCCCGACGACAGTTGAAGCCAATCGCGCTGGCGCTCGCGCTCGTCCTGACGGGGCTCGCGGCGACCGCGTGCAGCAACCGTTCGAGCGCCGCCAACAACAAGAACACGGCCGGCCAGCCGGTGGCCCCGCCGCCCGCGGTTGACGTGACCACCGCCGCCGCGATCAGGCGCGATCTGCCGCGCTTCATCGAGGCGACCGGCGGCCTCGTCGCCGACGAGCAGACGGACGTGGCCCCGAACGTCGCGGGCCGCGTCACCGCGGTCGGCGTCGATCTCGGCAGTTACGTCCAGCGGGGCGCGGTCATCGTGCGCCTCGACGCGGCGGACGCTCGCCTGCGCCTCTCGCAACTCGAAGCGCAGGCCGCGCAAGCCCGCTCGGCGGTGCGGCAGGCGGAGGCGCGCATCGGCCTGCGACCGGGGCAAGCCTTCAACCCCGAGCGCGTCGCGGAGGTCGGGGCCGCGCGCGCCGCCCTCGAACTGGCCGAGAAACAGTTAGGCCGTTTCGAGCGGCTGATCGAGTCGGGCGACGTTTCGCGCGCGTCTTACGATCAGCAGCGGGCACAGCGGGACCAGTTGCGCGAGCAGTACGAGGCGCAGCTCGCCGCCGCCCGGCAGAATTACG
The DNA here is from genome assembly GCA_050748185.1 of Pyrinomonadaceae bacterium. Taxonomy (GTDB): domain Bacteria; phylum Acidobacteriota; class Blastocatellia; order Pyrinomonadales; family Pyrinomonadaceae; genus JACCRA01. Next base: position 8,145 of record JBOGOY010000018.1, on the reverse strand, counting down.
CCGCCGTGCAGACGGCGCAGTCCGCTGCCGAAGCGGTCGAAGCGCAGGTCGCGCAGGCCCGCAAGGCCATCTCGGATGCGGTCGTCTATGCGCCGATCAGTGGTTACGTCTCCGACCGGCAGGCTGATGTTGGCGAGTACGTCACGACCTCATCGAAGATCGCGACGATCGTCCGTACTAACCCTTTGCGCGTCCGCATCGACATCCCCGAGCAGTTCATCTCGCTGGTCCGGCCCGGTCAGGGCGTCTCACTCATTACCTCGGCTTACGCCGACCGCAATTTCGCCGGCCGCGTCGCACGCCTCTCGCCAAACGTCGCCGCCGCCTCGCGCACGCTGACCGTCGAAGCCGAGGTCGAGAACGGGCAGGGACTCTTGAAGCCCGGCCAGTTCGCCACCGTCCGCATCGTGCAGCCGCAGCCCGAGCCGGCGATCCTCGTCCCGCAGCGCGCGTTGCGGACGGACCAGAGCGCGAGCCGCGTCTTCGTCGTCAAAGACGGCCGCGCCTACGAGCGCGTCGTGCAGGCCGGGCAGAACGAGGGCGACCTCGTCGAGATCAAGTCCGGCCTCTCCGAAGGCGAATCGGTCGCCACCAGCAACCTCGAACAGTTGAAGGACGGCGCACTGATCAGGCAGTAACGAAGGGGCCGGGTGACAGGGGCCGGGGGCCGGTAAAAACTAGCTTTCCCCGACCCCCGACCCCCAGCCCCGGACCCCTAATTGAGCCATGCAGAAACTAGCTGAAATTTGCGTCCGCCGGCCGGTCTTCGCGACGATGCTGATCCTGTCGCTGACGGTGGTCGGGACTTTCTCGTTCTTCTCGCTGGGCGTCGATCTCTTCCCGAAGATCGATTTGCCGACGATCACCGTGACGGTCATCAATCCCGGCGCCAGCCCGCGCGAGATCGAGACCGAAGTGACCGACAAAATCGAGGCTGCGGTCAATACCATCAGCGGCATCGACGAGTTGCGCTCGACCTCGGTCGAAGGCGTCTCGCAGGTCTTCATCCAGTTCCTGCTGGAAAAGAATCCGGACGTGGCGGCGCAAGAGGTGCAGAACAAAGTTAACCTCGTCGTCAACGACCTGCCCGAGACGGCCGAAGTCCCAACCGTCCAGAAACTCGACACCGACGCCGCGCCCGTGGTCCGCATCGCCGTCTCCGCGCCCCGCGCTTTGCGCGACGTGACCGACATCGCTGACAAGCAGATCAAGGAGCGCATCGAGACGCTGCCCGGCGTCGGCAACGTGGACATCGTCGGCGGCAGCCGGCGCGAGATTCAGATCAAAGTCGAGCCGGACAAGATGCGCGCCTTCAACGTCACCGTCCCCGAAGTGGCGGCGGCGATCCGCCTGCAAAACATGGAGGTGCCGGGCGGACGCATCGACGAAGGTACGCGCGAGTTGACGGTGCGCACGATGGGGCGCATCACCAACCCGGCGGAATTCAACAGCGTCGTCATCTCTTCGCGGGGCGGCTACGCGGTCAAGGTCTCCGACATCGGCTATGCCGAAGACGGCAGCGAGGAGCAGCGCACGGCGGCGATGCTGAACGGACAGCCAGCGGTGACTTTGATCGTCACGAAGCAGTCGGGGACCAACACGGTCGCCGTCGCCGACGCGGTCAAGGAGCGGCTCGCGGAGTTGCAACCGTTGCTGCCGCCCGACGTGCGGACGCAGATCGTCGGCGATCAGTCGGTCTACATCAAGGCGGCGGTCGAGTCGATCGAGACGCACCTCATCGAGGGCAGCATCCTCGCGGCAATCGTCGTCTTCGTCTTCCTGTGGAATTTCCGCTCGACGCTGATTGCCGGCATCGCGATTCCGACCTCGATCATCGCCACCTTCGCCTTGATGGCGGCGATGGGCTACACCTTGAACTCGATCACGATGCTGGCGCTGACGCTGATGGTCGGCATCGTGATCGACGATGCGATCGTCGTCCTTGAAAATATTTACCGCTTCGTCGAAGAGAAGGGCATGTCCCCGTACCAAGCGGCGATCGAGGGGACCAGAGAGATCGGCCTCGCCGTGATGGCGACGACGCTCTCGCTGATGGCCGTCTTCGTGCCCGTCGGCTTCATGGGCGGCATCGTCGGGCGCTTCATGTCTTCGTTCGGCCTGACCGCGGCCTTCGCCGTTGCCGTCTCGCTGCTCGTCTCGTTCACTCTCACGCCGATGCTCGCCGCGCGCCTGATCAAGGGCAAGGAAGAGCCGGCCGAAGGCGCGGGCGAGGGCGACCGGGCGACGGAGAAGGCGGACGAAGGGCGTTTGACCATGGACGATGAACGGGTCGCCGGCGCGAGCGGCGCGGCCGAAACCGTCGTCGAGGAAAAGAGCGGCCTCTGGATGCAGAACAAGGGCGGCGAGGCAGAAGAGCAGACAACCGACAACGGACCATTGACGACGGACGAGCAACCGACGCCCGTCGTTCATCGTTCGCCGTCTGAATCAGGCAGCAAAGAAAGCCGTTTCTACCGCCCGATCGATCGGACCTACATGTGGCTGCTCCGCTGGTCGATGGCGCACCGTTGGGTGGTGGTGGCCTCGTGCGCGCTGGTCATCATCAGCATCGTGCCGCTGTTCATGTTCGTCGGGAAAAACTTCCTGCCCGTTGACGATCAGTCGCAGTTCGAGATCAACGTCCGCGCCCCCGAAGGCTCGACGCTGGCCTCGACCTCGACGCTGCTCGAACGAATCGCTACGGACGTGCGGCAGCTTCCCGGCGTCACCGACACGCTCGTGACCATCGGCGGCGACCGCCAGCAACTCGTCAACAGCGCCAGCATCTATGTCAAGCTCTCGGACCTCGACGAGCGCGACCTGTCGCAACTCGACTTGATGGGCGAGGCGCGCGACCTGCTGAAGAATTACCCGCCCGATCTGCGGACCAGCGTCTCGCAGGTGGCGGCCATTTCCGGCGGCGGCCAGCGCAACGCAGACATCCAGTACGTCATCGGCGGCCCCGATCTGCAAAAACTGACGGGCTATTCCGAGAAGTTGCTGGAACAGATGAAGTCGATCCCCGACGTGGTTGACGCCGACTCGTCACTCGTCGCCGGCAAGCCCGAGGTGCGCGTCGTGATCGATCGCCAGCGCGCCGCCGATCTCGGTGTCAAGGTCGGCGACATCGCGCAATCTCTGAACACGCTCGTCGCCGGGCAGGAGGTTTCGACTTTCAACGAAGGCACGGACCAGTACGACGTGCGCCTGCGCGCCACCGGCGAGTCGCGCGCGAGCACCGAAAACCTGAGCCGCCTCTTCGCGCCCTCGACCAAGCTCAGTTGGGTCAGTCTCGACAACCTCGTGCGGCTCGAAGAGGGGACCGGGCCGGCCGCAATCGATCGCCTCAACCGACAACGGCAAGTGACCTTGACCGCCAACGTCCGCCCCGGTGGATCGCAGGCGGCCGTGCTCGACGACATGAACCGCTTCATCGCCGAGATGAATCTGGAGCCGGGTTATACGACGGGAACCGCCGGGCGCTCGAAAGAGTTGGGCCGTGCCGGCTATTACTTCATGCTCGCGATCACTTTGTCGTTCGTCTTCATGTACATGGTGCTGGCGGCGCAGTTCGAGTCGTTCATCCACCCGGTCACGATCCTTTTGACGCTGCCGCTCGCGATCCCGTTCGGCATCGTCAGCTTGCTGGTGACGGGCCAGACGGTCAACATTTTCTCGGGCCTCGGCCTGCTCTTGCTGTTCGGCGTCGTCAAGAAGAACGCGATTCTCCAAATCGATCACACGAACGAGCTGCGCGCCCGTGGGATGGAACGACTCGAAGCGATCTTGCAGGCGAACCGCGACCGCCTGCGGCCGATCCTGATGACGACCATCGCGCTCGTTGCCGGCATGATGCCGCTCGTCGTCTCCAGCGGGCCGGGCGCGGGGACCAATCGCTCGATCGGCGTCCTCGTCGTCGGCGGTCAGTCGCTCTGTTTGCTGCTGACGCTACTTGCGGTGCCGGTCTTCTATTCGCTCTTCGACGATCTCGGCCGCAGCCGCGTGTGGGGCCGCATCGGCGGAGCAGTGGGCGGGGTGTTCGCGTCTGTGCGGCGGCGCGCGACGACCACGGCCGGGGCGCTTTTTAATAAGTTTTAAGTTCGCCGGGGTCAGGAATGTGAGATTTGAAATGTGAGATGTCAAAGGTGAAATGTGAGATTTGAGGTTTCAAAGTTCAGACTTCAAATCTGAAATCTCACATTCCTGATACCGAATCGAAGCTGCTTCGCACGAGCACTGGTAAAGTCATGAAAAAGGTTTCGAGAAATTGGGTGGTCACGGCGGCGCTGCTTGCGTGCGCGGCAACTCTGCCGGCGCAAGTGTTAGCACAGACGCCGCAGCCAGAGAGCGCGCCACCGATCGTCGCGCTGCCACAGGCCGAGAAGGTCGCGGCGGCGCGCGTCGGGGCCGAGTCTGTGAAGTCCGTTGGCAGCGAAACCGTCAACTCGCCCCCGGACGCGCGGCCGTTGCCGCTGTTGTTGAGGCCGGAGTTTCGCGCCGCGTTTGCCACGCCGCTGCCGGCCGTCAACCGCGTCGGCGTGGACGTGGCGGATCAGCGGCCGCTCAGCCTGCGCGAAGCCATCGCGCTCGCGCTGAAGAACGGCAAGGACATCGAGGTCGCGCGCGATAATGTTCGCATCGCCGAGTTTGACTTGGCCGCCGCCCGCGGCGTGTACGAGCCGCGCTTGTTCACGCAGGCCTTCTACGAGCGCATCGAGACGCCCGCCGCGAGCTTTTTGAGCGGCAGTTCGGGTAGTTCTGTCTCTCAGCAGGGCTTCGCCGGTCTGCTCCGCTTCGAGGGTCTGAGCCCTAAGTGGGGAGGTAACTACCGCGCCGAGTTTTCCAACTCGCGGCAAACGACCGACAGCCGTTTTTCCGCGCTCAACCCGCAGTTTCCGACCTCTCTGACGCTCAGCTACACGCAGCCGCTCCTGCGCGGGCGCGGCTTCGATCAGAGCCGCCGCGTCATCGAGATCGCGAAGAAGAACCTGTCTCTGACTGACGCGCAATTTCGCCAGCGCGCCATCGAGACGATCACCACCGTGCAGCGCGCCTACTGGGATCTGGTCTTTTCGCTACGCAACCTGCAAGTGCAGCGCGACACGGTGCGCGACGCGCGGACGCAACTCGAACACAACCGCCGTATGGTGGCCGAGGGCGTGCTTGCGCCGATCGACGTGGTAGCGGCCGAGGCGCAGGTCGCGAGCTTCGAGCAGAACGTCTATGCCGCGCTCGACGACGCGAACCGCGCCGAGAACGCGCTGAAGAATCAGATCGCGGAAGACCGCGAGGCCGACATCTGGAATGTCTCATTGGTCCCCACGGACGCGGCGGACGTGGGGCAAGCGCCACCAGTCGAGTTGACGACCGCGATGGAGACGGCGCTCCGCAGCCGGCCCGAATTGCAGCAATCGGACGTGGCGCGCGCCATCAACGAGATCGAGCAGCGCTTCGCCCGCGAGCAGACGCGGCCGCAGGTTGACTTGGTCGCGAGTTACGCGGCGACGGGCCTCGCCGGTGCGCTCGTCACTTCAGACGGGACCAATCCGTTCTCCGCGTCGAGCGAGCAACTGCGCCAGCAGATCAACCAGATCACCGCGCGCATCAACCAACTCTCGCCCGGCGAGGTCTTGCCGCTCGTCCCCGCTCCGCCCGCGCAGACGCTGCCCGACGTGCTCGTCGGCGGCTACGGCCAGTCGCTCGCGAACCTCGCGGCGAACCGCTTCAACACCGTGCGCGTCGGCGTCGCGATCAATCTGCCGCTGAAGAACCGGACGGCCCGTGAACAACTCGGGCGCACGCTGGTCGAGGGCAATCGTATCAAGACGCAGCGCGAACAGTTAGAGCAGTTGATTCAGGTCGAGGTGAGAAACGCCTTGCAAGCGACGCGCACCGCCGACGCGAGATTGCGGGCGGCGACCGCGCAACGCGCCGCGGCCGAACAGCAGTATCAGAGCGAGCAGCGGAAATTCGAGGCGGCCCAATCTACCTTCTTCCTCGTGCTGGAGCGCCAGACCGCGCTCGCGAGCGCCCGCGCGGGCGAAGTGCGCGCGCAGACCGAACTGAACAAAGCCTTCGCCGAACTCCATCGTGCGACCGGCAACGCGCTCGAAGCGCAGCAGGTACAGGTGAGCGCGCGCTGACGCAAGTGCGTGAGTCTCCATTTCCGGCGCGCGACGGGCGGGCGGTGCGAGGGGGCACCGCCCTTTTTACTCAACAGTGACAGGTCAACGGTGACAGGTGACAAGAGGTGTCGGTTTGTGCGCGACGTGGGGCCAACTCTCCAAGCCGAACGGGTGCGGCCCGAAAATTTTAGATGCTGATGTCACACCCGCGATTTTCGCCGCTTCCTGTCACCTGTCACGTGTCACCCGTCACTGTTGAGTTTTTATTATTGTCAGTCCCGTCTGATTTCCTTCCTCCCATGCAGAAATTGACTAAACCCTATGTCGGGCGTGGGCCACAGGGGCCGCGCGGAAGCACACGAAGTCTTCCGCCTTAATTCCGCCGCATGTTTCGCGGGCGACGCGCCGACGTGTTATAAGCCCGCGTAAAGCTTATGAAGCGTTACGTCATCAAACGGCCCGAAGGCGCGGGCGTCCCCGAAAAGCTGGCGCGCTACCGCGAGGAATTGAACGAGGAGCAGTTCGCGGTCGTGACCGCTCCGCCCGGCGCGACCCTCGTCATCGCCGGCGCGGGGTCGGGGAAGACGCGCGCGATCACCTACCGCGTCGCTTACTTGATCGAGCAGGGCGTCGCCCCGGCGCGGATCATGCTGGCGACGTTCACGAACCGCGCCGCCCGCGAGATGCTCGGCCGCGTCGAGCAACTGACGGGCGGAGACGTGCGGCGCGTCTGGGGCGGGACGTTCCACCGCATCGCCAACCTCATCCTGCGCCGCCACGCCGCCGCGCTTCAGTACGACACGAACTACACGATCCTCGACGCCGAAGACGCGCGCGACTTTCTCTCGGTCTGCGTCGCCGAGGCCGGCGTGGACACCAAGTCGCGCCGTTTCCCGAAGCCCGAGGTCTTGCAGGACATCATCAGCTTTGCCAACAACACGGATCGGCCGATCGACGAAGTGATCGTTCGTCGCCATCCCTACTTCGAGCCGCTCACGCCGCAAATCCGGCGCGTGGATGCGGTCTTCATGGAGCGCAAGCGCGAGCGCAACGTGATGGACTACGACGACCTGCTGCTCAACTGGAAGCGTCTGCTGTTAGAGAAGGACGAGATCGCGCGCTACTATACCGAGCAGTTCGAGCATGTGCTGGTGGACGAGTATCAGGACACGAACAAACTTCAGGCGGAGATCGTGGACCTGCTCGGCGTCAGACACCGCAACGTGACGGTCGTCGGCGACGACGCGCAGAGCATCTTTGCGTGGCGCGGCGCGGAGTGGTCCAACATCTACGAATTCCCCCAGCGCTACCCCGAGGCGCGCCTCTTCCGGCTCGAAGCCAACTACCGCTCGACGCCTGAAATTCTGGCCGTCGCCAACGTCTCGATCGCCTCGAACCGCAAGCAGTTCCCTAAACTACTGCGCGCCGTGCGTCCGTCGTCGGGCCTACTGCCCGCACTGGTCCCTTGTCGCGACGCGGACCAGCAGGCGGCCTTCGTCGCCACGAGAATTTTAGAATTGCGCGATGAGGGCGTGCCGCTTGACGAGATCGCGGTGCTCTACCGCTCGCACTACCACTGCCTCGAAGTGCAACTCGAACTGACGCGGCGCGGCATCCCGTACAGCGTCCGCAGCGGCGTCCGCTTCTTCGAGCAGGCGCACATCAAGGACGTCGTCTCTTACCTCCGGCTGGTCGCCAACGCGCGCGACGAACTGGCGTGGAAGCGCGTGCTGCGGTTGGTTCCGAACGTCGGGCCGGCGACCGCCGCGCGCGTGTGGGACCAGTTGGCCTATGCCCCCGATCCGCTCGCGCTCGTGGTGCGCGGCGGGGTGGACCAGTTCGCGCCCCGGCGGGGGACCAGTTGGGCCGAGTTCCGCGCGCTTGTGGAAGCTCTCGTCGCCGACGAAGCGCGCGCCAGCCCCGCCCGCCAGATCGAGATCGTGCTGGCGCGTGGGTACGAGTCGCACCTCGAAGCCAACTACGAGAACGCCGAAAGCCGGCTCGAAGACCTGCGCCAACT